>CAZZEC010000186.1:0-3488 GCA_964652565.1 uncultured Bacteroidia bacterium | reverse complement strand
TAAAGTACAGTCCCAATAGGAAACTCTCATTAGAAGTGATTAAAGAGATTATGGAAGAAGACCTGGGAGAAGGTGGGAATTTTTGGAATGTAACTGCTGAAGGATTGAACAAGGCTAAATCTACTTTGGTTTTAACTTATACGGACCTGGAACCTATTCAAGATGACCTTTAAGTTCAGCCAGATTTATCAATAATAAAATACATTGCTGCTAATCAAAATGATATGAAATTGTCTAACATTATAGTTGTATTATTATTGGGGCTTTCTACGTGGGTATTTACCTCCTGCTCTGAAGATAGCGACACGGCAAATGAAATCAATAATTCACCGGGTCAAGACCTCGCCAGTATGAGAAGTGAACTCATCAATCATACTACTGAAAGGATAATTCTTCCCGGATATAGAGAATTAAATGAGAAGTCATCTCAGTTACTGGATGGTGTAAATTCATTTATACAACAGCCGGATATGAGCAATCTTGCTTCTTTAAGACAAGATCTTAAGGAAGCTTGGGTCTCCTGGCAGAAAGTATCTGTATATATTTTTGGGCCATCTGAGAAACAAGCCTTGAGAAATGCATTAAATACTTACCCTGTAAACGGAGATAAGATAGAAGATAACCTGATAAATGATGATTATGTACTTACATCACTGACAAACAGGGATGCTGTGGGATTTCCTGCGATTGATTATTTAATCAATGGTTTGGCTAATACGGACGAATTGTTACTTGAAAAGTATACAGATGATGCCCAGTCGGAATCAAGAAAAGAATACCTATTATCTCTTGCGACTGTCATAGCCCAAAAAGTAGAAGCTACGCTAACAGAATGGGAAGCGAATGGAGGAAATTATGCGGGAGAATTTAATTCACCAGAGGGATTAGGTACAGATGTAGGAAGTTCTTTAAGTCTTCTGGTTAATGCGATGGAGTTTCATTACCAGCGTTTTGTCAGAGATGCCAAATTGGGTATTCCTGCTGGTGTACGTAGTGCTGGAGTTCCCAGACCTATTGCGGTAGAAGCACGCTACGGTCAGTATTCAATAGAATTGCTGACAGAATCACTTAGTGCATACCGAAGGTTATTCATCGGTACTGGCAACGATGATCTAGATGGAACAGGACTTTATGATTACCTTGTGGCACTGGATGCTCAAGATCTGGCCGATGATATACTTGCACAATTCGATAAACTTATCACTGATACACAAACATTAAAGGACCCTTTCTCAGCGCAAATTGAAGATGATATTGATACGGTAAATAATTATTTTCTGGAAATGCAGAAAATTGTTCCATTACTCAAGTCAGATATGGCGTCCTTGATGGGAATAACCATAACAAATCAGGATAATGATGGCGATTGATCGATGAACATATTGTCCAGATACATATACAGACAAATTCCTATTGCACCCTTAATTACGTTTAGGGTGCTTTTTGGCTTTATCATGCTGGTCAGTATTATTCGGTTTGCCTGGATGGGCTGGATATACGATCTATATATTTCGCCCTCTTTTCATTTTTCTTATTGGGGTCTAGAATGGATAGAACCACTGGAAGGAGTAGGCATGTATGTAGTTTTTGGAGTAATGGGGCTCTCTGCATTAGGGATTATGTTAGGAGCTTGTTACAGGCTTTCTGCAGTGGTTTTTTTTCTCACTTTCACTTATGTAGAGCTGATAGATAAGAGCAATTACCTCAATCACTACTATTTTGTGAGCATTGTAAGTTTTCTGTTGATTTGGGTACCTGCACATCGAAGCTTTTCAGTAGATACGTATTTTCAACCCCAAAAAGCTGTTCATTCAGTCCCTGCATGGAATATTAACATTATCAAGTTCCAGCTATCACTCGTATATGTGTTCGCAGGTGTTGCCAAACTCAATCCGGAATGGTTGATTCATGCAATGCCACTGATGTTGTGGTTACCTGCTCGTTCGGGATTGCCAATAATAGGCCCTTTTTTGGAGTACGAGGAAACAGCCTATCTATTTTGCTGGTTTGGTGCATGTTATGATTTATTCATTGTTTTTTTTCTGTTAAACAAATACACCAGGTACTGGGCATATGGAGCCGTGGTTGTTTTTCATGGGATGACTGCTTTGTTGTTTCAGATTGGTATGTTTCCCTATATTATGATTCTTGCTACGCTGATCTTTTTCCCTGCTTCTGTTCACCAAAATCTATTATCTCTGGTATCAAGAGGGTATCGACAAGTGTTTACGACAGCAAAGGCTTATACAGTTTCTCCTGGTTGGCAGAAAATTTCGTTGGGATTGATAACCCTTCACATCATTGTTCAGCTTACACTTCCCTTTAGGTATTTGTTGTATCCTGGAAACCTATTCTGGACGGAGGAAGGGTATCGCTTTTCATGGAGAGTGATGTTAATGGAGAAAGCTGGATATGTGGTCTTTCATATTGCTGATCCTGTTACAGGAAAAAAGGAACAAGTGAGAAATTATGATTATTTAACTCCCAATCAAGAAAAGATGATGAGTACACAACCAGATATGATACTTCAGTTTGCTCATTTTCTTGTTGGAGAATACAAAAATAAAGGATTTCTCAAACCACAAGTCAACGTTGAGAGTTACGTTACTTTGAATGGAAGGAGAAGCCAAACTTATATTGATCCCAATGTAGATTTAGCATTGATCAAAGATGGTATGAATCATCGATCTTGGGTATTACCTATGAAAACAGACAGGGAAAGAGAATGAAAATAGTCAATGTATTCATCGTTATCTTACTATTATTGATAGGTCCCAGAGCTTATCTACAAGACAGAAGCTACAGTATTAGTGGTAAGGTAACAACTATAGATGATGTGTCTATTAATGGAGCGATAATCAGGTTGGAACCCCTGGGGAGGAATGTACAAACCAATAAAGAAGGTGTTTATTCTTTGTCAAATATTCCATCTGGCAGGTATGAAATATATGCAGAATACCCGGGTTTCCAGAAGGCAGAAATGACCATACAGGTTTGGCAATCAGATACAGTGATCAATTTTTCCTTAGTATTGCCTAATTATCAATTAGAAAACATTACCATTGAGGAACAGAAGAAGAATAGTTTTGGCATTTCGCGTTTGGATGATGTAGAAGGAACTGCAATTTATGCAGCTAAAAAAAATGAGGTTATTCTCATCGAAGATATTACGGCAAATATTGCTACCAATAATAGTAGGCAGATATATGCAAAGGTACCGGGTCTCAATATCTGGGAAAGCGATGGAGCAGGGGTGCAATTGGGTATTGGAGGGAGGGGGTTGAGTCCCAATCGAAGTTCTAATTTTAACACTCGGCAAAATGGCTATGACATCAGCGCTGATGCATTGGGTTACCCAGAGAGTTATTATACACCACCAGTGGCAGCATTGGATAGAATTGAGGTGGTAAGAGGCGCTGCATCGCTTCAATACGGTACTCAGTTTGGAGGAATGTTGAATTTCAAGTTCAAGCAAGGTCCAGCAGAAA
>CAZZEC010000185.1:6311-10179 GCA_964652565.1 uncultured Bacteroidia bacterium | reverse complement strand
CAAGACCCAGGCTCTATACATCATTATTCGTAGTAGTTTGGAAATCTAATTTAAGACCTGGAGAAACTTAAGGCAAGGAATTATCAGGTATCCCACAATATTACAGTGTTATTTTTTATTTAAGTTATAAATAACTCTTTTGTTCATTTTGATCGATTACCCATTGATTGATGAATACCATGGAAGAAAAATACACAACCTTTCATTTGCTTTTTAAGCGATATGAAAATGAAAACTTCTAACGAAAATCATCATTTACCAAATATATCAGTTCTGAAGAACTAGAGGAAAATGGTATTGAGCTTAAATTAATGAATGTTGTGTTACTAGAGAAAGTTTAAGTATCAACTCTTGACGTTATAGAATTACGTAGTGAAATTCACATACTATAGCATAAAAGCTTTTCCGAGTAAGTATATGCTTAGTCATTCAATATTATATACATTAACAATTATTAATTGTATTTAATCGAAAACATTTACAAGAATCTTATTTCCACAATATGTTACTTACCTCATCTTCTTCCGTCTCAAAGAAAGATTTGAGCTTCTTTTGAGTATCTTTTCTTCGGATTAATTTATAATTATTGACGCACAAACATCAAATGTAGTAGATTGATATGAATGAATCATCCATCATACAAAATATGTTGGAATCTCTGGCAGAATCATTAACTTCAGATGAATTAGATCGCTTATGTGAAATACATTTGAAAGTAGGAGAGCTTTCGGGCATAGAACCTGTATTGCTTCAAAGTGCTTTTGCAGGTGTCATTCACAATACAGACTTCGAGAATGTAGTCCTCCATATCGACTTGATTCCCATTACGGCTAAATGTCCCAACTGCGACAAGGTCTTTACTGTTGTTCATCAGAATTTCATGTGTTCTTACTGTAATACTCCCACTCAAAATATTCAAACTGGAAAGGAATTAATTATTGATCATGTGATCATGGAAGAAGCTATATAAACATGTATTTCTGGAAAAAATTGAGGTAAAATAGCCAAGAATATCTAATTTATAGCATAAGTTCAACCTTTCTATCCACCGTAGTCACAAATGAAAACTTACGATCACATTATCTTAGGAACAGGACAAGCCACAGGAACACTGCTTGGTAAACTTATACCCACAGGAGATTCTATTGCAATAATAGAAGAAGCTCAAGTAGGAGGAAATTGTGTAAATTATGGATGTACACCTACTAAAACACTGGTAGCAAGTGCCAGAGCTATCCATTTAGCCAAAAAAGGCTCATTTTATGGCTTTCATACTGGGGATATACACATAGACTACGACATCATCAGAAATAGGATGAATGAAGTGCGTAGTGCTAGCAGGGAAGGCCTAACGAATTGGATACAGAATACCAAAAATGTAGACCTGATCAGAGAGAAAGGCGTGTTTGTAGCAGAGAAAATATTGCAAGTAGGTAAGGATCAAATACAGGGAAATCATATATATATTAATGTAGGAACCCGCCCAAGGATACCCTCCATAGAAGGAATAGAACGTGTCGATGCTATGGACAGCGCAAAACTACTGGATAATCCCAGACTCCCTAAGCATCTGATTATCATAGGAGGAGGGTATATAGGTATTGAATTTTCACAAATATTTCGCCGATTTGGATCGGAGGTGACTATTATACAGCGCGCAGATCAGCTTATGCCTAGAGAAGACCAGGATGTAGCTGAATCTATAAAAGCTTTTTTGGAGGATGAGGGAATATACATAATCTGCGGGGCTAACACAGAGTCAGTCAGGCAAGAAAATGGACATATTTCGTTGACTACTATACAAAATGGGATTCAAAAAGAAATCAAGGGTACTGATCTGTTGGTTGCCACAGGGCGTATCCCAAATAGCGATCCGCTCAATCTGGATTCTGTTGGTATTAGTACCAATGAACGAGGATATATACAGGTGGATGATCACTGTAGGACAAGTATAGAAGGCGTATTTGCGCTGGGAGATGTAAACGGCCAAGGAGCTTTTACGCATACCGCAGTGAATGATGCAGAAATTGTATTGGATTATCTATTTGGTGGGACTCGAATGCTTTCTTTGAGAAATACTGTATATGGTTTGTTTACAGACCCGCCATTGGGCCGTGTGGGTATGACTGAAAAAGAAGCACTAGCTACAGGAAAAAGTGTACTAAAAGCGGTACATCCTATGTCGAAAATCAGCCGTGCAAAGGAGATGGGAGAAACCCATGGCTTTGCCAAATTACTGGTTGACGGAAACACCGATCAAATCATTGGCGCATCTATTTTGGGTATAGGAGGAGATGAGATCATTAATATGTTTGCTGCTATCATGCATAGTAAGATCCCTTGCTATAATTATCGCAAGGTAGTATTGGTACATCCCACTGTATCAGAACTAATGCCTTTTATACTGGATGGGATTGAGGAGGCGGGGAAGGAAAGCTAACATTGATATCTTGGATTATTAGTTATTTCAAGAACAAAATATACAAATCAACACTATGAAAACAGAAAGGAAGTGCATTTTCTTACTTATATTTTCAACATTTGCATTGGATTGTATTGGACAATTCCCCCGAATCAATTCAGAGAAAATTAATGCTATCGATACATTTTTGGAAAATCAATTAACAAAAGGATTTTCAGGTAGCGTCTTAATTAGTGAAAATGCAGAATTGAAATATCATGCGTCTTTTGGATATGCTGATCGCGAAACACAGAGGCCGATAGATACACTTACTCTTTTTGAGATTGCATCTGTTACCAAGCTATTTACAGTAGTAGCCATATTGCAACTAGCTGAGAAAGGAGAATTATCTTTAGAGGATAAATTGAGTACTCACCTTGGTCCATTTGTCCCTCCAAAGGATCAGGCTACTATCCGGCATTTATTGCTTCATACTGCAGGTCTAGTACCAAGAGGACATGCACTCGATTATTCTCATCGTGAAGGATTCATTGAAAGTGTAAAACAATGTCCTCCAGAATCTATTCCTGGTGAAGTATATCGATATACCAATGCTGGATATACCGTACTAGCAGCCATAATAGAAAACATCACAGGATTGTCTTACGGTCAATATCTTTCTGAAAATATTTTTGAGCCGTTGGGATTGACTCATACATATTATGGACTGCTACCCACTATCAAAAATTATGCAGAAGGATATACAGGACCGACTTCTGATTCTTTGCAATTATACCCTTACAGAGAAGCGGAATGGGGAGACAGGGGACCTACAGGTATTTTTACTAATGCACTTGATTTACATAGCTTCCTTGAAGGACTGCAAAATGAGAAATTATTATCTAAAGCATACGTAACTAAAATGTTTGAGGAACAATATCCGGCAGAAGCACTTGGATTCCATGTATTGGAAAAGCCCGGTATAGGAAAAGTCCTGGCAAGAGGGGGTGGCCTTCCTCATTTTGAAAGCCAGGTAGCCTGGTATGTCGATGATAAAATCAAATTGATCATACTGATTAACAATCGTCTAAGATTAAGGCAACCCATATGGGATGGAATTGAAAATATTATTTACAATAATTAAGATACTTAAATGACAAAGTTATACGTTTCTTCCAGACAATAGATGCCGCAGAAATAATTAATCCCTAATAATATTTGAACCTAAAATTCATGTGGGGAAATACACAAAAAGTCAAAACAGCTATTCAAGAGCAAATTATGCTCACATTTTTTTATAATGATAAATTGAGAGTAGTACACCCTTACATCTTGGGGATTGATCATCAAGGCCATACCCTTCTCCAGGCCTGGCAAATTGCAGGAGACAGCCAATCAGGATCTCTGCCAGGATGGAGATATTTTAAAGTAGATCGATTAGAAAAACTCTCATCTCTGGAAGCCTTT
>CAZZEC010000185.1:3833-6211 GCA_964652565.1 uncultured Bacteroidia bacterium | reverse complement strand
CAAACTCGGATCACACATACACTCCAATAATCCCGGTCCATCGTGCTGCATGAGCGTTTCCATCATTTGATATACCTCTTTTTTGGAATTTACCCTAATGCCAAATGCTCCACAACTCTGCGCATACTCACTAAAATTGGGATTCTGAAGTGAAGTCTGCCATACTGCATAATCACTTCCGCGTTGTTCTTTCGAAATTTTTGCCAATTCACTATTGTTGAGCAACACAATCTTTATGGGCATATGATACTTCACAATGGTAGTTAATTCTGCCATATACTGACCAAACCCTCCGTCCCCTGCTACAGCTATGATAGGCCTATGGTCTCCCACTGCTGCCCATGCACCCATAGAAGCAGGCAACGCAAATCCTATAGAGCCTAGATATCCAGACATTAAAAAGTTATTGTGGTCCTTGCTTTCGTAGTACCTTCCAAACGAATAGGCATTATTTCCCACATCCACACACATAACGGCATCCGAAGGAGCATGGTGATTGAGTGCATCAAATACTGCGATAGAGCTTATACCTTTACCATGATCTTCCTGCAGACGCTTGGCTTTTTCCGCTTTCCAAAGCTCCCATCGTTGAGCCACGTTTTTTCTTTGATCCAAAGGATGAACTTTCCCTTCTAGTCGTTCTCTCAACAATTTCATCGTTACAGATAATTCGCCCCAAACGGGTGCATCTACCTTATGAAACTTACTCAATGCCAAGGGATCAAAATCGACTTGTATGGTTGGTACCTTAGGTGATATGCCTGTATGCTTGGAAAAGGAAGCTCCCAATACTATCAGTAAATCACTCTCATTCATCAGCCATGAGGCTATGGGAGTTCCACTTCTACCCAATACTCCTCCAGCTAATGGATGACTATCTGGTATCTGGCCTTTTCCTTTAAATGTAGTAACAATAGGTGTATGGATAGATTCGGCAAAGGCGATGATAGCATCCATATGAAACCTGGCTCCATGTCCTACGATGATTAGTGGGCGTTTACTCTCTTTAATCATTTTTATGGCTTTTGCCAAAGATTCTTCAGGAGGGGAAATATTCAACGTAGTAATCCGTCCTTCTGGAGTTTGGGGCTTAACATCTGGCACTTGCATATATTGTACTTCATCAGGAAAAGTCAGATGAGACACATCCCGTTTTAACAAGGCATGCTTTACAGCCAGAGCCATCAACTCAGTATGTCTACTACTAGCTTGTACGCGGTGATTAAATGCAGCTACAGGTGCAAAACCTTGGACAAGATCTAATTCCTGAAAGTTCTTTGTTCCCAATACCTGAGTATCTACTTGCCCTGTTAAGGCCAATAAAGGTGCGCGATCTACTTTTGCATCCCAAAGCCCTGTATACAAGTTAGTTGCTCCTGGGCCTGCAATGGTAAAACAAGCAGCTGGTCGCCCGGTTAGTTTGCCATAGGCAGAACAAGCAAAAGATGCAGCCCCTTCATGTCTAATACCAATATATCTTAATTTTCCATTTTCCTCTTGTCGACGCATGGCATCTGCTAACCCCAAATTGGAATGTCCCACCATTCCAAATACTGTATCTACCCCCCAATTAATCATGGTTTCTACCATTACATCCGAAACGGTTTGTATATGCTCCTCCTCAATTTTTACTTTGATAAATACTTCTCCATTTTCCACCTTCGTCTCAAAGGCCTCAACTCCATCATCAAACCCTGGCGCTTTACCTGAACAAGGATCATAATCCCAACCATGCCAGGGACATCTCAACAATCCATTTTCAATACTTCCCTCTCCTAGCGGACCTCCCTGATGGGGACATTTATTGTCCAATGCACAAAATTTACCTTCATAATGGACTAAACAATATTCGTGATGTTCAGCTGTAACGCTCATTACTCTACCCTCAGGGAGCGTTTCTGTTTGATCTAGGACTTTGATCCACTTAAAGGTTTGTGACATATTTTATAGGATTGTGATATTGTTGTATTGTGATATTGTTAAACTGAGGTATGTCGTCCAGCTTAGCATCCGAGGACTAGTTCCCTAAAACTTTCCTGGCTTGAATATCCATAAATTGCATGTATACGTTGAGTGTTTCGTTATCAAACATTGTCATACCCTCATACCATCTACCCATAGAAAATATATCTTCACGCTCTGGTGTGAGTGTTCGTTCCATTTGCCCATAGAATAGAATAAGATAGTCATCTTTATAACTCACAAGTATTGTATCTCCCTGTGTATCCACGTATTTTCCAATATATTGCTCAGCTTTCTTTTTCTTAAGTGAATAAGTAGGTTGTTCAGGTTTGGTATGCGATAACAACCACTCGTATAGTTCTGGATTATTATATGTTTCTGTCCAGGAATCGTGATTAGCTTCTGGGTAGATTGTC
>CAZZEC010000185.1:0-3733 GCA_964652565.1 uncultured Bacteroidia bacterium | reverse complement strand
TGGATTATTATATGTTTCTGTCCAGGAATCGTGATTAGCTTCTGGGTAGATTGTCAATATAGGATGGGACCCTACTTTTTCTAAAGCCCTTTCCATTTCATAGGATAGTTTCGCAGGAACAACCTGATCCTTTGCCCCATGAAAAATCCAGGCAGGTATATTTCTTATTCTCCAGGCTTTTTCAGGTGTCCCACCTCCACAAATAGGTGCAATCGCTGCAAATTTTTCTGGGTGTTCTATGGCCCAATTCCATGTTCCAAATCCTCCCATACTCAACCCAGTAAGATATACTCTATCCAGATCAACACGATAAGAAGTAGTAATTTCATCAAACAGCTTATTGAGTATATAGACATTCCACCATTCACCTGATGGACATTGCGGAGATACAATGATAAAGGGAAAATCCTTATTTTCTGCAAGTTTGGGAGGCCCGTGAGCTTTTACCTTTTCTATATCATCTCCCCTTTCTCCAGCTCCATGCAAAAAGATCAGTAATGGCCATGCTTTATTGTTATCCTGTTTGTATTCTTCTGGAAGATACAACCAGTAATCTGTTTCAACCTGTGTTTCGAGTGTGTGGTCTATTTGTTGTCCCATAAGTAGCTTCGGTTGGGTGAAAAGTAGTGCCAACCCAAGTAGTAGTCCAGTTTTTACATACATATATCTGATTACCTTGATGTATAAGATGAATTTCATGTAGTAATATAGGGTTTGTTGATAAAAAACCCCAAGAATTTCCCACTCAGGTGGGGATGAAGTATCTCAAAGAGCAAGAGACCCATCTAACATTGATCAAACTCCCAAGTTATGTATTGACAAGTATATCGGTGTCGGCTTTAGATCTAATCTTGTTATTTACTTATTACAAAAATCATAGTTAGTTACCAACAGGATCATTGTTAGGTTGATAAATAATGCTTATTTTGATTAAGCAATAAAACTAACTATGATTTACCGTTATGAGAAACATATATCTTAGTTTATTCATGGTTGTAATGACCAGTTCACTTTACGGCCAAGATGTCTTAATAAGTGGTTCATCATTCATTTCAGGTTTTGGAGGTCCTATATTTGAATTTAGTAGTGTGGACGGTGATGTTGCAGTAGCAACGGGTGGTGGGGGTGCTGCCATATTTGATAACTTCTTTCTAGGAGGGTATGGTCTGGGGATTTCCGATCTGGACAATAAAATCTGGCAGGGTGAAACGTATGAGGTGGATATGGGGCATGGAGGATTATGGATGGGCTATATATCAAATAGAACGGATTTGGTACACTGGACTACTTCCTTGAGAATAGGTTGGGGTTCAATAGAAGCCAGAGATTTAGAAGGTATTAGAGGAACAGTAGATGATGGAATATTTGTTTTAACTCCTATGGCAGGCGGAGAGATCAATATCACGCATTGGTTTAGAATAGGTGGCTCTATTGGCTACAGATGGACGGCTGGAGCCAATCAATTATTTGATTATGACGATGGAGATTTCAGCAGCATTATGGGCCAATTAGTACTGAAATTTGGATGGTTTAGAGAATATTAAGCCTAAACCAAAATATCCTTTACCACATGTCCGGAGACATCCGTCAGACGGAAATCTCTCCCCTGATAGTGATAAGTCAATTGCTCGTGATCAAATCCTAATTGATGAAGGATTGTTGCTTGAAGGTCATGTGCATGAACCTGTCCATTCACTCCATAATAGCCGATCTCATCCGTCTCCCCATATGTCATTCCTCCCTTGATTCCACCACCCGCAACCCACATAGTGAATGCCTCTTTATGATGATCTCTCCCTTTGTAGGGAGCTGTTAATCCTCCCCTATTTTCCCACATGGGTGTACGTCCAAATTCCCCTCCCCATACGATCAGCGTATCTTCCAATAAACCCCTTTGCTTCAAATCTGTAATCAATGCAGCCATAGGCTGATCTACGTCGTCGCATTTTTCCACGAATCCATGATGTAGTGATTCTGTTCGTCCATTTCCATGTGAATCCCATCCCCAGTGAAATAATTGCACAAATCGTACTCCTTGCTCTACCAACCTTCTGGCTAATAAGCAATTGTTGGCAAAAGAGGCTTCACCGGGTTCTGTTCCATACATATCATGTATATATTCTGGTTCTTTGTTGATATCCATTACCTCAGGCACTGACATCTGCATTTTATATGCCATTTCATATTGAGCTATACGCGTCAATATTTCAGGATCTTGAAAACTTTCATATTGCTTTTGATTGATCTCGTTGATAGCATCTATCGTCTTCTTTCGAAGGTCTCGGCTTACTCCTTCAGGATTGGACAGGTATAATACTGGATCGCCCTCTGATCTACACTGAACCCCTTGATAAACTGTAGGCAGGAACCCACTTCCCCAAACACTTTTACCCGCACTGGGTGTATTGCCTCCTGAAACAAGTACGACAAATCCTGGTAAATTTTCACTCTCGGAACCCAGACCATAGGTCACCCAAGATCCCATGCTAGGTCTTCCGAGTCTCGGACTGCCTGTTTGAAGTAATAACTGTGCAGGTGCATGGTTAAATTCATCCGTATGCATGGCTTTTAAAAAGCATACATCATCCACTACCTGACTGAAGTGCGGAAGTCGTTCTGACACCCAAGCCCCTGACTCCCCATATTGCTGGAAAGATGCTTGCGGCCCTAACATTTTAGGCACTCCTTGAATAAATGCAAATTGCTTCCCTTCCAGCAAGTCCTGGGGGCAATTTTTCCCATCGTATTTTTTTAATTCAGGTTTATAATCGAACAATTCCAACTGGGAAGGTGAACCAGCCATATGTAGATAAATGACTCGCTTGGCCTTGGCAGCAAAGTGAGGAGACCGAGGCATCATGGGATTGAGTGGGTCACTTTGGAAGACAGAGGTCTCAGTATGACCACAACTTCCCAATAGAGTTCCCAGTGCCAATGCTCCCATACCCGTAGTACATTGCTTTAAAAAATGCCTTCGGGTCTGATACGTGAGCTTTCTATGTGTATAATCCTGAATATGATTCATGATGTATAGTATCAATGTATTTGTCGTATATTGAAAAACAACTGCGTTTCTGTTATTCTGTAAAGTGTTTTTTACTTTTGGACTGAGAAAATTTTTGCTGATTGAAAGCTTCTGATTGCCCCCTGGGAACAGATAGTGATATCCAATCTGTACCTACTAACATTCGAGCAAGGTATACGATTTGACCTACATGATAGGCATAATGCGTCATTTGTCGAGTCAAGGCTTCATTTATTGTATGTCCTTCATTTCTGATATACACTATTTCTTCTAATTGTTCCTCACGCAAAGCATTCACAGCTTTAAATACGCAATCCCAGCCTTCTTCCCATTTTTGCATCATTTCAGTACGAGTTCTAAGGTCATTGTCAAATTCTTTTTCTCTCTGTCTCCATTCTTTTTCACCGTCGCTCGTCAAAAAGTCAGTAAATCTGGATCTCATATTACCCCACATATGCTTGACAATCGTTGCAATACTGTTACTTTCCTGATTGTATTGCCAGTTGAGATCGCTGTCTTTAACTTGCTCAATAGCACGCTCTCCTATCGATTTATAATAGGAAAACATTCGATGTATATGCTGTATCTGATTCATGGGTATTAATTAGACGACAGACGACAGACGACAGACGACAGACGACGGACGACAGACGACAGACGACAGACGACAGACGACAGACGACAGAAGTATAATCACTAAATAGTGAT
>CAZZEC010000184.1:0-10476 GCA_964652565.1 uncultured Bacteroidia bacterium | reverse complement strand
AAGCCTTGCGCTTTTAATTTTTCTATGACAGACGGATCTGCGGGAGATATATTGGCGCCGGCCAACATACTTTCTCTGGCAGAGGCCGCATCCAGTCCCAATTCACGCTCCAAAGCAGGGCGAATGTCCTCGGTAACAGCTAGCATATGTATCAGATCCTTTTCAGGTGCTCCCTGTTCAATCCACCAGTTGAGTATAGCGATCTGGTCGTCATTCAACGGGGTCTTCCCTTCGGGAGGCATAAATTTTTCATCTTCCTTAGACAGGGTAACTCTTCGTATCATTTCACTTTTAATCGAATTTCCCGCCATGATCACTTCCCCGTGTTCTCCTCCTTCCATCAATGAAGCAAAATCCGTCATCAACAGGTCGCCTTTACTTTTGTCTTCGTTATGGCAACTTACACACCTCGCTTCTAGTACGGGCTGAATGACGTCAGCAAATATTTCTGCAGAATCCAGGTTTGTTACCACCGGGCGCTCATAATTCTCTCTGGGGGGAAGTCCGGCAATCGCACGCATGCCATTGGGCATGTATTGCGTAAGATAGGAAGAACCATGTGTCAAAGATCCTCCTAGGTGTCCGGTATAGCTCAATACCAATAACATGACAACCATTGTTCCTGCATATACTCCTTTGGGTAATTTGGAAATAGCAGGTAATAATTCTGCTTTGTATAAATAGGCTACAATCGAAACTACACATACCAGGATTCCCATCCACATGTGCCAACTAAGGGTCGATTCATTATAGCCTCCTCCCAGAGATAGTAAATATCCCAGAAATGCAGCTACGATGGAACTAATTGCTCCTAACAGTAAGGTAAAGGTAGCAGCTTCTCTTAGCGAAGCATATTTCTCTTTTCTCCCCATCCACTCAAACACACCTGCGAGTAGTAAAAACCCAATGGGTAAGTGTACAACCAAAGGGTGAAACCGCCCCAAAAAGATTACAAAATCTGCAACTTGATTATCCATATAATAGCGTCCTTGTTAAAATTATTAACGGAAGTTACAAAAAGCGAGCTAAAGAGAAAAGCGCAAACCTATCTAATTCCTCAAGCTCCTTCTCTTCGTATATACCGTCAATATCATATTTCGAGCCCCTACACTTCTACAACCACTTTGATTACCCCATTTTTAGGATCTAACCAACTTTCGAATTGGTCGGGAACTTGATCAAAGGTAGTTCTATGGGTAATCCAGGGGTCAGTAGAGAACTTGCCTTGTTCCAACAGCTCAATGATCTGAACAAACTCCGATCCCAGCGCATTGCGACTCGACATCAACGTAACTTCTTTCTTGTGAAAATAGGGATCGTAAAAGCTGATATCCCCTACAAATAATCCTATATATACCAATATTCCTCCGTAGGCTATGTATTCCAGTGCCTTCATCATAGATTTCGAATTGCCTGTAGCATCAAATACAATGGTAGGAAGGTCTCCACCTAATTGTTCACGTATGGATTGCTCTGCCTGCTCTCCGGCCAGGACCGTACCATCTACTCCCATCTCACGTTGTGCCACATCCAACCTATCCTGGTTAATATCCATTGCCAACACTTTTGCACCTGCTAACTGCGCAAATTGTATGGTTCCCAATCCGATTGGCCCTACCCCGATCACCATGACCGTATCCTCTGGTCCCACCTTGGCCCTATTGACGGCATGGTAACCGATACCCAACATTTCAACCAGCGCCAGTTGCTCGAGTTTCAGTGTATCGGACTTATGTAAATACTTAGCCGGGTAGGTAAAATATTCCTGCATGCCTCCATCTTCGTGAACGCCAATTACCGACAAATTTTCCCCACAATTAGTCTTTCCTCTTCTGACTGCCTGATCATTAGTAGTATTGCGATAAGGCTCTACGGAGCATTTATCCCCAACACTTACATTTGAAACACCTTCTCCTACTTCTACCACTTCAACACCTAACTCATGCCCCAATACCCGCGGATAATTGAAAAAAGGCTGCGTACCTTCATAGGCATGTAAATCCGTACCACATATACCTATTCTTTTTATCTTTACCTTAGCCTCCCCTGGACCGGGAGCTTTAGCCATGGCTCTTTCTTCCCATTTAAAATTTCCCGGAGACTCCAATATTAATGTATTCATAAAGTTTGATGTTTTTCAAGCAGATACTTCAAGATTTTCGTAAATTTAAATTAAAAATATACTCATTATGTCAGATCGCAGAGATTTTCTCAAAGGCCTCGCCGCTATTACCACCACGTTGATGTGGACAAGTACAGACGCACACGGACATCCTATTGTCCCTCGAGATAGGTTAGGAGATCTTTTACCTATGAGAATGCTGGGAAATACAGGTGAAAAAGTGACCATGTTAGGGATAGGTGGAGCGCACGTAGGTAGAGAAAATGAAAAAATGGCAGAGGCTATTATTGAAAAAGCCATAGAGGGAGGAGTAAGATTTTTTGACAATGCCGAAATGTATAACAGTGGTCGCGCTGAAACATATTATGGTAAATTTCTGTCTCCCAAATATCGGGATGTGGCATTTATCATGACGAAAACCACGGCAAAGGATGCCAGGACCGCGAAAAATCATTTAGAGGATTCTCTTCGCAGATTGAATACAGATTATATTGACTTATGGCAGATACACGCCATTACAAGTCCTGGTGATGTAGATCGCAGAATCGATCAGGGGGTCTTGGAGGTCGTGCTTCAAGCTCAGGAAGAAGGAAAGACTCGCTATGTGGGGTTCACCGGGCATACTGATTTTCACGCACATCAACGCATGCTGGAGCAGACGGATCAACTACAAACCGCACAAATGCCGATTAATATGTTTGATCCCAACTATAAAAGCTTTATCAAAAATGTACTGCCTAAGCTGGTAGATCGAAATATGGGAGTTTTGGCAATGAAGACATTGTCAAATGGGGGGTTCTTTGGAGGTACTACTCACTTCAAACATGGTGATAATGCTAAGATCGTCCCAGATGTAGCTACGATACGCGAAGCGCTACATTTCGTGTGGTCATTACCTGTAAGCGTAATCATCACAGGCGCTTCTACCCCGGAAATGCTTCAGGAAAAGATAGACCTGGCGAGAGAATTTAAAGGTATGAGCGAAGAGACACGTATGGAACTGATTGCTCGTGTAGCAGGTTTTGATGGATCGAAGATAGAATATTATAAGGCTTAAGTAATTAATAAGTGCGGAATTAATTCCGCACTTATTAATCATCCTTACCAACATCCTACATTCCCTATTCCATCATCGTTCCCTTAGGTTCATCGCTAAAATAGGGACTATGAGGGTATGTATCTGGTACTACCACGACTCCTGTGCTTTGCTTAAAAGGAAGATCTCCTATGCCTTCAAAGGTCACTTCCCCAAAAAATGCCGTCCATCCTTCTTCGGGCTCATCTACACTCAATGTATATTCCATCGCATCCGTGAGTTCTATCTCCGTATCCTCATATGCTAAGCCCACCATATCTACTCTAAAGTCTCTGGAATTGGGGTTGGTAGCTTGCCATAGTTTGATCGATTGAGGGGGAAATTCTTCATTAAACCGCAATTGAATAGTACCATTTATGACTTCCCATTCGAATTCTGGTCTGGGGGTTTCTGTTACAATGTGTTGGTAAAAGGATACTAAGGTTTCTAATACATCTGTTCCATCCATAGAATGCTCACTGTTGGGTACATATCTTAGATGCTTTTCCCCCTTTAATTCATCCCAGTAAAACTGCCAGGAATCAGGGATAAAAAACTGATCTCCTGTCGCGTTAAGTATCATTTTGGGCATTGTCAGCCGATTTCTGTAAGAAAAAGGCTCTGTGATGGATAGCAGATTGTAATATTCTTGCGAATGCTGCCATTCCATGATGCCCTCTTGTTCGTAATTACCAACTGCTGGCGCCCAAAAGCCATATACCTGCCAATGG
Source organism: uncultured Bacteroidia bacterium (assembly GCA_964652565.1). Taxonomy (GTDB): domain Bacteria; phylum Bacteroidota; class Bacteroidia; order J057; family J057; genus JBCCTX01. The sequence continues at coordinate 6,548 of CAZZEC010000184.1, read as the reverse complement.
TGTTCAAAGGACGGGACTACATTTAACAAATCGATCACGATAGGAGCAATCGCTTTTACTCGATCATCTACAGCTGCTGTAGTCCAGGTGGTCCATCCTCTCTTGGAACCTCCAGCTACCACATAGGAGCTAACAGGACTTTCTAGCATATCTCCTGTGATCTCTGAAATCGCATCCATGGCCTTAACTGCAGACTTAGTCATGGGTAATCTCGCTAACCATTCAGCATCACTACTTTTTCCTCCTTGTTCCATAAACTTTCTCCATCCGTAAGCGATAATTTCATCCTCCACTCTGGGTCCATAATCATCTCCTACAAACTCAATGGGTTGATTGGGAACATTGTGCAATTCTGCCACTACAGTCTGAGTAAGCATAGCAGGTTGTACCAACATCTCACTGGCTTCTTCTGGCATTTTTCTATTTCTATTTCCTCCACCAATGAATAACATGGCCGTTTCGCTTTGGACATCATCCGGGACTACCATTGTAATCCAATGCCACCAAAGTGGGTCTTTTACTTCTTGAGTGGTCAACCAACGCTGGGAGATCATTTTAATCACATAGGTCTTGTAACCTTCATGATTACTGGTATTGACTATTTCATAGCTAAAGGTATCTTCTTCAGCCATATACATATCTAAGGGTGTTTGTGCTTCTGAAGTGGGAGCCGTGTAGTTAGCAGTAGTTTGTGCTAATGAGGTGGACGTATCTAATTTGCAGGAGAATAGAAATAATGCCATGCAAATACAGCTATATGTCAGATACTTAATCATCAAAAATTTCATGAATAATGGGGTTTTATTGATGAAACAAAACTAATCGATTTCACAAGAAGAAAAAATCCTATCTCATTGAGATGTATGATTCAACAAATCGTGCAGAAAGTTAAAATTATACCTGCGCTTACTTTATTCTTCCTTCAAAAATTGATAAATTATAGACGTATAACATAAGCTTTTCACACCCAAAATTGAGCCACCATGCATTCTGAAAACAAAAAATCATCCCTATCCAGAAGGAACTTTCTTTCTATGACCACTGCTGCCTCTGCGGGTATTGGCGCACTGTCTATTTCCTCACTAAAAGCTTCTACATCTTCTACTGAAACTGAAACTCCTCCTGTAAAACTAGAATGGAGAAATAAGCAGCCAGGCATGTCTTACCGACAACTGGGTAGAACGGGTATGATGATTTCCGAAGTGATATGTGGGGGAGATCCTGTCAGAATGGGAAATACCAAGCAGGTAGAATATGCAATGGAAAAAGGGCTTAACTACCTGGATATGGCTCCTGCTTATGGAGGGGGGGAATGTGAACAGGCCTATAGTACCATCATTGATTCTTCCTCCAAGAGAGAAAAAGTGTTCATGACAACCAAAGTCAGTGGTTTTGACAGGGTGAGAAGCAACATGTACAAAGATATTTTCGATGGTTTGCCCTCTGAAAAACAAAATGCCATTGTAAAGCGTGCTAAGGAGATGCGGGAAGAAAGAGCCGTGGACAAACCTGGATACTATCTTACCTACTGGCCAGGACAGGATAAATCTATGGACCCTTCCTATTTGGCTAATGCCATGGTGAAGGATTATGCACATAAGGTAGAGGGGAGCAAGGCGTATAGGGAAAAAATAATCACTTCTCTGGAAGGCAGCCTGGAAAGAGCGAAAACAGACTACTTTGATATACTCATGTGTCCTCATGGTGCGAACTGTCCAGAAGAAGTGCAGATAGAGGAAACCTTTAAAACCTTTGAAAAACTCAAAAAGGACGGTAAAGTACGCTTTTTAGGAGTATCTACGCACAATGATCCTGCAGGGGTCTTGCGAGCCGCAACGGAAACAGGAAAATATGATGTCTGCATGTGTGCGTATAACATCATCAACGGAGGATATATGGAAGATGCAATACGCAATGCTTACGAAAGTGGTATGGGTATCATAGGAATGAAGGTAGCGATGGCGGTTGCTACACACCACAAATCCTTACAGCCCACACCCGGATGGCGTGTAGATAAGGTTCAGCGCATTGTACCGGGAGATATGAAAGCACCACTAAAAGCATACCTATGGGCATTGCAAAACCCACATATTTCTGCTGTCATTTCGAATCTATGGGATAATACGTATGTGGATGAAAACCTTTCAGTAGTCGGTACAAAAGTAGAATTACAACCTGGATAAGGAAAGATATCTACCTCCCTTAGATTATACTTTTTTCTTTCTGCTCGACTTATACTTTTTTCCTTTACCCCTATTGGAACGGCCCCTGCTTTTTACATTCCATGTAGGACCTTCACCTAGCGCTGGGGGGAGAGGGATTTTGTGTACTTCTATACCGATCAGTTGTTCGATACGATGAAATTTATTCATATCTACTTCACTAACCAAGGTCAGGGCCATTCCTGTGCTGCCAGCACGTGCAGTTCTTCCTACCCGGTGTACATAGTCTTCGGCATCGCCAGGAACATCGTAGTTGATGACCAATTGAATTTCCTTTATATCTATCCCTCTGCTAATTACATCTGTAGCGACTAGAATTCGCGTTTTCTTTGCTTTGAATTGAGAGAGGACCTCTTCTCTTTCACTTTGCTCAAGGTCAGAGGATATATAAGCGGCCTCTAAACCAGCATATTCTAGGGCATGTAATACATCAAATACTTTTTTCTTGGTAGAGGCAAAGATGATAATACTTTCACACCAGGGTTTATCCTGTAGTAAAGAAGTGATGAGCGGAATTTTTTGATTGGGATAGGCTAAATATACCGCTTGAAGGATACCATCAGCAGGTTTGGACAGTTCGAGTTGGATCTCTTCAGGGTCATTGAGGATTTCTTTTGCCAGTTTGCGTATTTTAGGAGGCATGGTAGCACTAAACATCAGGGACTGGCGCTCTTTGGGTAAGTAAGACATGATCTTTACGATGTCTTCATAAAATCCCATATCCAGCATACGGTCCGCCTCATCTAAAATAAGGTGTTTGATCTTATCAAATTTCACATACCCCATACTCAAATGTGACAATAATTTTCCGGGAGTTGCAATAATGACATTCGTACCTCTTGTAAGGGCAATCTTCTGTTTGGCCCAATCCATCCCATCTCCTCCCCCATAAATAGGCATAGAGGCTGCTGCAACAAAATAGGCAAATCCCTGTATCTGTTTGTCAATCTGTATTGCCAACTCTCGGGTAGGTACGATAATCAAGGTATCAATATGATCGGGAGAAGTCTCTGCCTCAGCCATTTTATGTAATACAGGTAAGAGAAAGGCTGCAGTTTTTCCCGTACCTGTCTGAGCACACGCTATTAGGTCTTTACCTTCCAAAATTAAAGGTATAGCCAACTCCTGAATGGGAGTCGCGTTCTCGTAATTCATGTAAGAGATGGCCTCAAGTATACTCTCGTTGAGCTGGAGTTCGTCAAATTTCATAAAGGAAGGTAATAATTATAACTTTCAATTATCGCAGAATCGATTCTGTGCTTTAATATAGATATCTGAACATTAAAGTACTAACACACTGTTTACCAGAACAGCAAAGAATCTTTTATCTCAATTCTGTATGTAGCAAAGATACTATAAGAATTCCTAATGAAAAAACATCACGATTGATGAATAAATTTTCCCAAATAAATATATGATCCATAGAATGTTATACAGGCCTTTTCATTTATCCCTTCACCAATTCAATCAATCGATCCGGATAGTCCGTGATAATACCATCTACTCCTATATCAATGAGGTGCTGCATATCCTCTTGCTCATTTACTGTCCAGGGAACCACTAAGATATCATTATCCTGCATATAAGCTACCATTTCTTTATTGACAAGTCGCCAGTTGGGACTATATATCGTAGGAATAAACCCCAAATCATCTAAGTTGTTTTTATAGTCTGTGGAAGCGCCAATTAATAGTGCAGTACGTATATTCTGATTGATATTGTGTACAGCCTTCAATGCTCTCAAATCGAATGACTGTATAATGGCTTTATCAGTGATCCCTTTCTGCTGTATGACAGCTAGCAATTGCTCGGCATATACATCAGGATGTGGATGATAAATACTATCTCCTTTGGGACTACTTTTAATTTCGATGTTGTAATCGACAGGCTGTAAATCGTGTTGCTGAATATACTTCTCAACGGTATCTATCACCTCCGCCAAGGCTGGTTTATATACTGTAAGCTTTTGCTGCTGAGGATGAGACTCCACAAATTTAGACCCACAATCAAATTTACGGACATCTTCATAGGTCATGTGATATATATTGTTATCAAAACCAGGACTCTCAGTAATAGGTAGTCCTGTACTGTCTACACAGATAGATGGAGAAAAATAAGGCTCATGGGAAAGTATCACTATTCCATCGGCAGTAATGACCGCATCCATTTCCAGGGTTGTTACCCCAATATCAATGGCGTGAATGAATCCGGGGATAGAATTCTCAGGCATTAACCCTTTTGCTCCTCTATGCCCTTGAACATCAAAAGAATCAGATATTTCCACTGTTTGATCTTGAGTAGGCTGTTGACAATGAATTCCGGAAAACAGCAAAGAACCAATAAGTAAGATTAGGTTTGTCTTCATAGGAATATAAAGAAATCACTTGTTAAGATAATTATTTATGGTGCGGGGTTAGGTATTTCGGTATGCACTTCATCAATTTCCTTCAGGATATCTTCCGATAGTTCAATATCGATAGAATCAATATTCTCTTTTAACTGGTCCATTGTAGTAGCCCCAATGATGTTACTCGTCAAAAATGGTTGGGAATTGACAAAAGCCAGAGACAATTGTGCCAGTGTAAACCCATATTTTTCAGCTATCTGGATATATTTTGAGGTAGCATCATAAGACAGATGACCATTATATCTTGCCATTCTGGGATAAAGAGTTAGTCTTGCATCGTTTGGCTTCTCATCCTGGTGATATTTCCCACTCAGAAGTCCAAATGCCATGGGAGAATAAGCCAATAACCCTGCTTGTTCACGTATGGCTATTTCTGCCAGCCCTACTTCAAAGGTTCTATTGAGTAAACTATAAGGATTCTGAATACTTACACATCGCGGCAGGTCGTGCTTATCTGCCAGATGTAAATATCTCATCATCCCCCAGGGAGTCTCATTTGATACACCAAAATATCGGATCTTTCCTTCTTGAATGAGAGTGGAAAAAGTTTGTAATATCTCCAACATATTATCTTCCCATTCATCAGATGTATCGTGTACATAGCCCAATTTTCCAAAAAAATTGGTTTTGCGTTCAGGCCAGTGGAGTTGGTACAAATCTACGTAGTCTGTTTGCAACCTTTGCAGGCTACCTTCAATGGCTATGCGGATCTGGTCTGGAGTGAATCGAAGGGGATCTCGTATGTACTTAGCAAAAGTAGCAGGGCCAGCGATCTTGGTCGCAATAATGAGCTGATCTCTGTCTGTCCGATCTTTCAGCCAGGTACCAATATATTTTTCTGTTAAGCCGTTGTTTTCAGCGGTGGAAGGAACGGCGTATAATTCTGCTGTATCTATGAAGTTTATACCCTTTGAGATTGCATAATTGAGCTGTATATGTGCGTCTTCTTCCGTATTCTGCTCCCCAAAAGTCATTGTACCTAAACAGATCTTGCTTACCTGGATATCTGTATTACCAAGGATAGTATATTTCATGAATTATGATAATGTAGCTTTAAACAAAAAATATCTCTTAAAAGGAAAGTAACATGAGAAATATTATCCTTCTGCATAAGCTGTCATCCAGGCTTGTCCCATGAGGTAATTTCCAGCAGGAGATGGGTGAACGCCATCCGGACACCAGTAGCTGGCTGGAGCTGATTTCAATGCGTCATCAAATATGGATTGAAAAGGTACAAATATCGTCTTGAATTCATCTGACAACATATTAGCCACTCCACGATAGGCATCAAATTCGGGGAACCAGTCTGATTTTACTGCGGTTCCTCCTTTTACCGCAAATGGTTCGCACAGGACCAACTCCACATCAGGGAGTGCCTCCTTCGTCCGTAGTATGAGTTGACGATAATCCTCTTCATACTTCTCTACCGTTCCGTCATACTTACCATTGTACTTGTGCCAGTAATCGTTTACCCCAATTAATATACTCAGCACGTCTGGCTTAAGATTGAGGCAATCTTCTTCCCAACGGTCTGCCAATTGATACACCTTATTTCCACTGATACCCCTATTGTAAATATTGAGGCTCAAATTTGGCTTAATCCCCAACATGCTGGTGGCTATATAGTTGACATATCCACTTCCCAATCCCGCTCCAGTATTTGGTCCGGTAGATTTACGCTCTCTACGGGCATCTGTGATAGAATCCCCCTGAAAAAGCATCACCAAATCCATTGCACCGCCAGTTTTTTGCCATAATTTTTCACTAAATCTCTGCGAAAAAGCAACTGGGGCACTTAGTAATGCTCCGGCACCCAGCGAGGCTTTCTTTAAAAATTTTCTCCGGTTGGTTGAGTCGTTCATAAATAGTAGCTAATTGGGACTAGAATGGGTTATAAGGTACATAACAAATCTACAAAA
>CAZZEC010000183.1:0-10514 GCA_964652565.1 uncultured Bacteroidia bacterium | reverse complement strand
AACGTCCAGCACATACGGCGTGCCGGCCTAAAGCCGGCATGATCGATATGTGCCTTGTTAGCGGCAGGCACACCATCACCATTCACTGGCTTTCTTCAGTACTTTCTCTTTTATCGATTCGGATATTCTGAAATTGGTCTTATCGATTAGATTCAAAATTTCCTTCACCGATTTGATCACGCCTTTCTCTTTGGCTTTTATCAGTACGCCCAGAGATCCAATAATTTCTATTTTCATCTCTTCGGCTACTTTCCTTCCTTTTCGCTCATCAATGATCAACAAGCTATCATTAAATTCTAAAGCCAGCGTTATTGAGCTGGCTTCTCCTTTTCCCAAATCCTTTGCTAATTCCAGGTATTGATCCTTATTTGCTATTTGCTGGACCGTTATCCAATCGGGTAATTCTCCAAATTCCTTGGCAACTTCATCTGTCACGATAAGGTCAGCAAAAGTATGCTGCAAAATTTCTAATCGGTAGATCTTATCATATATGATCAGGCAGCTTGTGTCGGCTATGATCGCTTTCATACCTGATTCAGAGTTCAATATCGTTCACCTTCTCAATATCCTCAGCAGTCTCTCCGAATATCGAAACCCCATATTTTCCTACTTCTTCCAAAAACTGCCTCCTCGTGATCCCCACCAATTCTGCTGCCTGCCCCGAGGACAGTATCCCTTGCTCAAATAGAGAAGCCGCTATGATCATCCTGACTTTATCAAGCTCCACTTCTTCCGGCAAGTTTATCGTTAATGTCTTCATTGTCAATCGATTGAAGTTGACGCAAAATGTCTTTCAGTAACAAGATAACACTTTTTTTGCTCGATTCAGTTCATTCTTGAATTGTGTGTTTGCCGCTAACATTAAGATTTTCAACATTCGTAGGCCGTAGGCGTATGGGTGTTGACATTAGTATAACAGGAACTGTTCCCATTATACCCTATTGGTTAGTTCCCATTATCCCCCCTACATTCCCGTGTAACCAGGAACTAGTGGTAGATCTCAGGCAAGTATTACAAGGTATTCATAGGGCTTCTTTCACAGTTTGCAATTAACTACAATTACCTATGATGACTTACTAGGTAAGTACAAATTGCCATGATATACCATATTTGTCTTCACACCATCCGAATTTCTTACCAAATCCGTAATCCCCTTCACCCTCGTAGTTGTCTAGGGGAACCATTATTTGACCACCATTTGAAGAAAGCTGTTCGAAAAGTGTTTGAATCATATCATCAGAATTGTCAGTTATTAAAATCGAAACAGCAGGCGTAAACGCCCAGGCATGATTAAAATTACTTTCTGAAACCATGTAATCGGTCCCATTCAATGTGAATATTCCATATTTAATGAGTTCAGGTGTCCCGCCTTCCTCACCTTTAGCATACTTATGTATACTTTTAATTTTAGAATTGGGAAAGATAGATGTGTAAAAGTTAATGGCTTCTTCAGCCTTTCCACATTGATCACCTACGAAAGTTAAAAATGTCGATATATTCATTTTTCTAATGGTTTAATCTTCATTACTACTCAATTGCTGCCAATGTCTAATAAAGGATCAGCCGCATAAGAACATAACCCGTACGTTTAATGCCATCTACCAATGGGTGATTTTTAACAATGCTTTCTGTAATTGCTTTAGCTTTGTCCTGGGCAGTAGGGTATAATTCGTTTCCATCAAAAGTCTGGAAAGGGCGCGTTATGGCATATTCCAATAAATCATGGCTTCTTATTCCTGGAGTCCCTCCAAATTCTTGAATTAGCATGGAGTGAACATCTTCAATCTCAATCATTGAGCTAAACGTGAGCGTAAATCTTTATCTTCCCTTAAAATCACATTCAACTCATTTGCAAGTTGTACCTTTTCGCCAGTCAGCTTATGAACCTCTTGTAAATATTCAAGAACGATTATCAGGTTTTCTTCTGGGGGTTTTTGAAGGATTTGGTTGATTTCCGTTCTTACTTGTTCAGTGCTCATTTCTTTTTTTATTTAAGATACGGTATATTTTTCTTGTGTGTTTAGTGCAATTGAAAGGCAACTTATGCCATGCAATATTTTTACTTATTGAAAACCCACACTTATGCCCATTGAAATGTAGCATCTTTTATCTGAAAAGTTTTTTCCAATTACTACCTCTTATGATTTCTCACGAGAAGGTGTAAGCCTTAAAATCGCATCGGGCTTGTTAGTCAATACATACATAGCTCCGTCAGGACCAAATTTAATATCTCTTACTCTCCCATAATTCTTTAAAACGAGTTCTTGCTCTACCACTTCCTGCCCCTTCAACTCCAGTCTTCGTACTTCCTCATAGGCCAATGCCCCGACAAATAGTTGATGCTTCCAGCGTGGAAATAATGGACTGGTACAAAAGGTAGCCGGACACACTGCGATAGATGGCGTCCAATGGATAATGGGTTGTTCCATCCCTTCTTTCTCTGTCAACTCTGACACGATTTCCCCGCTGTAATCGATTCCATAGGTAATTACCGGCCACCCGTAATTGGCCCCTTTCTTCAATATATTCAACTCATCTCCTCCCATAGGGCCGTGCTCCGTGAACCATATCTCATCCGTCTCTGGGTGTATATCTATTCCCTGCACATTGCGATTCCCTATCGTATAAATGGCAGATAATGCACCTTTCTCATCTAGAAAGGGATTATCTTCAGGAATACTTCCATCAGGATGGATACGGAAAATTTTGGCATTGGGCCTACCCAGATCTTGTGCATATTCATCTCTGTCCACATCCCCAATAGAAAAGAATAAATGTCCTTCACTATCAAACAATAATCTACATCCCCAACGTGTACCTTTATCTAATAACAATGAGTCATTTACCTGAAAGAGTATTTCGTGTTGTATCCATTGATGATCCTCAATTTCACCTCGTATGATACGCGTCATCGCACGTGAGGAGCGTGCCTGTAGATCTTCATCTGTATGCACATAAGCGAGATATATCCAGCCATTTTGCTGATATTCTGGATCTAGCGCAATATCCATCATACCCCCTAACGCTCTACCTGTATCGTATACTCTAGGTAAGCCTTCGATGGGATTGGGATCTACTTCAAAATCCTTCATCCAATGAAGCGTACCCGTCTGGCCCGTGATTAACGCCAAAGAAGAATCGACAAACTCAATCCCCCAGGGAATATCTATGTCTCCTTCTGATAAGACTTCCACATCCAGAGTATATTCCTCTGTTTCTACCTGTTTGGGAAATGCTCGTAGTTCATTCATTGGCTTTCCCTGTGCTTCAACGATGTAATCGGCTACAGAACGAATTTGTTGGTCATTCAATACCAGATTCCAGGCGACCATTTCGGTACCCTCGATTCCATAAGCAATATTTTTAATGAGACTACCTCTTGTCCTGCCATACAACCAATCTTCTTTAATCAATGCGGAGGCAGTATTACCCTCTAAATTTGCCCCATGACATCCGGCACAGTAGGTAGTATATACTGTGCGTCCTTCCTGAGCCTGAAGCGTTATGAGAGAACACCCCCAAATCAAAAGGAATGCGTACACACTTAATATAAACGTAGATTTTTGGTTATTGAAATTCATACCTTGGAGCTTTTCATTAAAAATACTCCTGGTGATTCAATTACCCAAATGTAAATTGCCCAGATAGATATTGTGATTAATTTCAATAAGACTTTAGAAAAGGTCTAATGGTTAAATCTGTAATCTCAGCTGTCATAGGAAGGGTGAGCATATGATGTATAGTATGAGCAATATCCTCTGGCTGTAATAACCTATCGGGTTTATATTGTTCTAATCTATTCTCCTTTTCAAATACGCCTTTGATCATATCTGTAGCGGTGCGGCCCGCGTAAAGGCTCATGACTCGGATCTGTCTGTCATTGACTTCTGCTCTCAGGCTATCCGTCAATGTTTTAAGTGCATGCTTGGTAGCTGCATATTGGCTGATTTTAGCATTTGCGCGAACCGTAGAATTCATACAAAGTATTTGTCCGAACTGCTCGTTAAAACAAGGAAGCAAATAATGTACTAATGCGTAAGGTGCACGCATATTGATTTGATACAACTTATCCAGGTCCTCAGGAGTAGCTTCTTCATAGCTTCCCATTTTAAGCATCCCGGCATTTTGAATTAACACATCCAATTCGCCTACCTCATGCTTAAATTGATTGGAAAAATCTTTAATGGATTGATCATCTAATAAATCAACCTGATATATAGATACATGATGCGTGACATTTTTGGCCTCTACCCTTACCTTATCGAGTGTCTCCGCATTTCTACCCAATAAATGAAGCTGAGCTCCTGCTGTAGCAAGGCGAAACGCGATTGCTTTTCCAATCCCTCTGCTGGCACCTGTAATAATACAGTGCTTTCCTTTGAGATCCTGTGTCAAAGCACCATTATTCACTGTGTGTTGTAAATGATCCATGTATCCACTTATTATTAATTATATTTTATTACGAATGCTGTATTCTTCATAGGCTTTTGCCCAGCCTTCAGGAGTGCCAATATCCTGGAATGTTTCGTTGTCAAAGCGAAGAGCCTGTACAGTTAATCCTGCTTCCACTGCCGCCTGCATCATATGGCCGACATAGATTTCAGGAATTTCAGGATCTTTTTTTCTCTTTTCAAGATCTTCCTGTAGATACTCATGCATAAATGCAGTGAAATTGGGAGTCCAAACGGCATTAACCCATGCATGAGTGAGTTGGGTAGCATCCGGCTTAATGAAGATATTGGTAATTTTCCCCGTAGGATCTGTTTCAACCATATCTGTACCTCTTGCCTGTGCTTCGCTGTGAACCCGATATAGTCCCACTACAACATCTGCTTGTGTAGCAGTAAGTTTCTGTAACAATTTCTCGTAAAGATTATCGGGACCGATCATGATATCTGGAAATCCCAGTAACACCAGATCGTGCTTAGTAAAAGGAAATGCCTGATCCAATGAATAGGGCGTACCAAATGGTATTTCTATGATGAGATACGCCAGATCCATACCGATGTCTTTGTCAGCACCTGCTCCATAATAGGCAGGAATATCCCATTTCCCTTTTCTGAGTATGAAAAAGCATTTGGTAGCACCCGCTTGTCGATATTTCTCCAGGAGGTACATCGAAACAGGTTTAGGTCGCAGAGATTGATCCTCCATCTCGCGATACCCTATGGGAAGCAGAGCTTTACTACCGGGAATTGGTTGGAGCCTGTTAGCGAGACCGCCAACAGGCACCAGGCCCACAATATCCATTGATCCGATTATCTTAAATAAGTGTTTCTACTACTCAACTTATGTCAACTGTACCTGAGGGGCATTGGGAACACGCCATTTTGCCTCTCCCTGACTCCACATTTTGTTGAGCTTGTTCTTGTCTGCAAGCGTATCCATACACTGCCAGAAGCCTTCATGTCTGTATGTGAATAGCTGACCATCTTTAGCAATATTCTCCAAAGGATCCTGCTCAAACATGAGCTTGTCTCCTGCATCACCTTCTGGAATATAGTCCAATACCTGAGGCTGGCAAACAAAAAACCCTGCATTGATCCATCCACCCTGATTTTCTGGCTTTTCTTTGAAATTCAACACGCGAAAGCTCTCATCAGTCTCTATTTGACCAAAACGCGCTTTAGGCTGTGTAGAAGTCATGGTGAGGAGATGTCCGTGATTTTTGTGAAAATCATACAGCTGCTGAACATTTATATCAGATACTCCATCTCCATATGTCAGCATGAATGGTTCATTGTTAATGAATTTTGCTGCTCGCTTGATCCTTCCTGCGGTCAGTGTATATAAACCGGTATCTAACAAGGTTACTTTCCAGGGTTCACATGCATGAGAGTGTACCTGAATATCATTGTTGACAAGATCGATAGTCAAATCACTGTGATGCAAAAAGTAATTGGCAAAATACTCTTTGATATAATAACCCTTATAACCTAAGAGGATCACAAATTCATTGAACCCGTAGTGGGAATACGTCTTCATGATGTGCCAGAGTATGGGCTTTCCCCCTATCTCTGCCATAGGTTTGGGACGGATATGAGTTTCTTCAGCAAGGCGGGTACCGAATCCTCCCGCAAGAATTAATACTTTCATAGTTTTAAATTGATATATATTCTTTGTTTAGCAATTATTAAGACACACCTCATCACACCCACTGACGTTGTGGAGTCAAAGGACGGAGAAGGTCGTGTTTTTCAAGTGTTTTTGCAGCAGACAAAATAATATCGTAGGATAGTCCGGAACGTTCAGCAATCTCCAGTAAATCCCGATCTCCATCAGACTGATTGAGCACCCAAAGAAGTGCCAACGTATAGGTCTTTTTGTTCATATTACTCCCACTGATGCTATCAAACAATCCTCTTTTTCCTAATTGAGGTTCGCACTTAGGATTCAGATTGATAAACTTTTGATTAGTTTCAAGCACTTCTATGGTCCCTTTAAGCATTTCCAGGGATTCATCCAGCACTTCCTCTTTTACAAACTGAAGATTGTCAGCCGAGGTGTGATATTCAGGAAATTGCCCCCAACGAGCTTTGGCAATGTTTCCTACAGGTAGGTTAAATCCTGGAGAGCAATACTGTCGCTCATCGTATCCATAGGGAATGAACTCATCCATCTCGAAGTTTTTGCCAGAACTTGTCAACATAAACTCCATGATTCTATCAATCTCGGCATTCCCTCTGCGAGTCTTTTTGTACACATAGTCTCCTTCAGCTCCTAAAAGAGACGTGATCAATCCGAATTTTATATTATCGGTATGAGCCTCATTCCTGGCAAGCCAGGTAATAGCTCCTATGGTTCCAGGAGCAAAAATAAAGCGATAGCTATATTTTCTATTTACCTGCTCCTGAATGTGTTTTGCTAAAAAGGTAGCAACTGCGATCCCCGAAAGATTATCATTGCACAAAGAGGGATGACAAACATGGGCAGAAAATATCATTTCCTCCTGTGTTTCGCCTGGAATGTACAACTCTCCATAGGTAAGAGATCCTTCAGTCAATGAAGAATCTATTAAGACCTCATAGTTGCCTTCAGGAAGTTGCTCATACTGCAGGTGAGGCATACAGAACCCCCAATTTTCGCTGTAATATGAAGTTCTATATGGGATGAGGTCCGGTTGCTCAGGTATCGTAAATATGTGTGATTTGAGTTCTTCCAGGGTATAAACACCACTTACTGGAACGCTGTAGTTCAAGACGTGCAAATTGCATTGATGAAAATCAACAATTTTATTGCCCGCAGGGTCCTTGATATAGGCATCTACTATGTTCCATTCTTTGGGAATCGTCCAATCAAATACCTGAGTACCCGTAGGTACTTCATGAATCTCAAGCGAAATATACCTTTGTAGTATTCTCAGTGTTTTTCTTACGCCTTCTCCGGTGATGCTTCTGCAAATAGGATATAGCTCCGCGATCAACGCTTTCATCTCAGTTCCATTCTGATAATTATGCTCCATGGGTTTATAGCGGATTAATATTGAACATCTGTTAAACGCATTTGAAAATTGTGTGTGTGAGATTACTCGTAAATAGTGATCTCAGGTATGGGAACGACAAATTTTGCCCCCCATTCTCTTGCGCGGCTCATCTGATCAATAATTTCATCTTTCAGGTTCCAGGGAAGAATAAAGATATAATCAGGACGAGTTTCGTCGATTTTTTCCGGTCCAAATACTGGAATGTGTGTACCAGGTAATAATTTACCTTGCTTATGAGGGTTTCTATCAACCGTATAATCCATGAAATCTGTACGAATCCCGCAATAGTTCAGTAACGTGTTTCCCTTCCCGGGAGCACCATATCCTGCAACAGTTTTTCCCTCGCGTTTAGCTTGAATTAAAAATTCCAGCACCTTTCTTTTTGTCTCTTTTACCTTCTCCGAATAGCTAGCATAGGCATCCATTTTCTCAAGACCTGCTTCTATTTCACGTTGCTTCAGTTCATTGGCGCGAGCTGTAACGGGACGGTCAGTATGTTCAGTATGTCTTGCATATATTCTCAAAGATCCTCCATGTGTGGGTAATTCCTCTACATCAAATAATGTCAGACCATGATGTGCAAAAATACGTTCTACCGCTACCCACGATAAATAGGAAAAATGTTCATGATAAATGGTATCAAACTGGTTGTACTCCATCAAGTTCAAAAGATGAGGAAACTCCATGGTAATAATACCTGTAGGCTTTAACAGTACCTTCATCCCCCCTACAAAATCATTGATATCAGGAACATGTGCTAAGACGTTATTCCCCAAAATTAAATCAGCTTGCTGATATTGCTGCTTGACGTATTGCGCCGTTTCCACTCCAAAGAATTTTATCTCCGTTGCTATCCCCTGTTCGATCGCGTGTTCAGCAACATTTCTTGCAGGCTCAATGCCTAAATGTGGAATTCCTTTCTCTTTGAAATATTGTAGCAGATACCCGTCATTACTCGCCAACTCAATAACAAAGCTCTGAGAATTAATACCCTGTTCATTTACCATCTGGTCTGTATATCGCTTACAATGGTCCAACCAGGAGGTAGAATATGAAGAAAAATATGTATAATCGTCGAAGATGTTTTCGGGACTAACAAATTCTTCTAACTGTACGAGAAAACACTGATTACAAACGTAGGTATGAAGCGGGTAAAAAGGCTCCATATCTTTGGCTTGTTCAGGCTTGATCATGTCGTTACAAATAGGAGACATTCCTAAGTCAACGAAAGTCTGGGTAAGTGGTGCACTGCAGAAGCGGCAGGTACTTGTAGTTACACCCTGTGAAGGTGTTGAGGTTACAACTGTTAAACCTTGATTATCTATCATGAGAAAAAAATATGAGTTACGTATTAACTTAACAGATGAATAGTTCGTCTATGTTTCAAAAATAGCTGGGTGATTATTGAAAAACCACGTTGATGCGGTTAATAGAAACTATTGGATACAGAGTGGTAGTAATATATGTCCTATCTGCCATTCAAGATAGTATTTTAGCAGTTCGTTTCATTCTATGTAATTTATGGCTAAGGAGTTGTGAAATTAGAACCGTATTACAAGAAACAAAGACTTTTATAAGTACAATAATATGGAACAGGCTGTAAAAACCAAATTGTTTAAAGGTGTCTATGAGGGAAAGAAAGTTCTGGTAACAGGGCATAGTGGATTTAAAGGATCATGGATGACACTCTGGCTGAATGAAATTGGCGCTGAGGTAATCGGAATCTCGTTGGATGATTGTGGTGCAGAATCGCATTTTCAGGTATCTAACCCCAAGGTTACTTCTGTATTTGGTGATATCCGAAACAAAAAATTAGTAGTAGAAACTTTTCTGAAGCACAAACCTGAAGTCGTTTTTCATATGGCAGCCCAACCTTTGGTAAGGGCATCGTATAAAGACCCTTCTTTTACCTATGAAACGAATGTTATAGGAACACTAAACGTATTGGAAGGTGCTCGTTTCTCTGAAAGTGTGAAGGCTTTTGTAAATATTACTACTGACAAAGTATATGAAAATCTGGAGCAAGAAATAGATTATAGAGAAAGCGATCGTCTGGGTGGATATGATCCATACAGTTCTTCCAAGGCCTGTTCTGAAATTTTAACTGCTTCATATCGTCGTTCTTTCGCAGAGAAACAGGGGATTAAACTCGCATCCGTTCGTGCAGGGAATGTCATTGGCGGGGGAGATTGGTCTGAAGACCGTCTGATCCCTGACCTCATTAGAGCCGCCAGAGCTGGGGAAATAACGGAAATCCGAAGCCCTCAGGCTACCAGACCCTGGCAGCACGTATTGGACCCGCTCTCGGGATATCTACTTCTCGGTCAACGGTTACTCGATGGTGATGATATGTGCTGTGATGGATGGAATTTTGGCCCACCTAAATCTTCAAATATTCAAGTTCATGAAGTGCTAAGACTGATGGAAGCTCAATGGGATAAAATTCGATACCAGGTCAATGAAGAAGAAGCACGAAAATTTCATGAGGCTAAATTGTTGATGTTGGATTGTAGCAAGGCGAATCAGGACTTGAAATGGTTTCCAACCTGGAACATCGAGGAAACCATCGCTCGTACTGCCAACTGGTATAAAGCGTATTGCGATGAAGGGCAGGTGATCAGCCGAAATGATCTCTTCGATTATATCGAACAAGCAACGATCAAACAGCAGGCATGGTGTAGCTAACACTTATAAGGGTTCCTGTGTAAGCCCCATGACAGGTAGGATTAACTTGCCGGGCTAATTTGCAAAACATTGCGTTATGTGTATTTTGCAAGTTAATCCTACTTTACAAAATAATGGTAAAATCATTTATACCCTTTCTATCTATTTTGTTCCTGTATACCTTTCCTACCATACAGGCACAAAAATTGTTAGTCGACAGTGATTTTGAAGATTGGATCTCCCATCATCCAGATACCAGTCAGGTTCTGTCACATACGGTATGGCTTCTGGGCGATATGGGTAAACAACCAGAGCCAGCTATTTCCAACACATTATCACTACTTAAGCAGCAAGTAAATCTGACTTC
>CAZZEC010000182.1:0-10593 GCA_964652565.1 uncultured Bacteroidia bacterium | reverse complement strand
TTTAATCATAATTAACTAACAATGAATTATTTATAAAATTTGGTGCGTTTGCCCTTCTTCAATCTTATTCTCTCCGACATAGGTAATTAGAAAATTAACATTCAGGTGGATTTACGCATAGTAGTAGAACAGACAGCGAGAACCTATTCTTAGCGTATGTTGAATAACACCATTTAGATTATGTATAACCAACTGTGTCATTTAACTGATCATTCGTTATGGGGAGTTTTCTTACTTTTTCGTTGTATAGAAGATGATCTTTTTAAACTTTTTCAACATAAACCACAACATAATAAGGGAAAAGGGAAAAGTAGGTACAACATTTGAGGAATTTAAATGTGTAATTTTTTCTATGTCAATAAATAAAATATCGAGGTATATTTCATCTTGATCGTATAAAATTCGAATTTAAACGAATTGAAGCATATCCAATTTATGAACTTATTTTAACTTTGTATTATATGTTTACTAAATCTCACAAAAGCATTAGCGTATATATCTTATACTTTTATTTAGGGGTACTCTTTTTGATGTTACCCACTACTTCTATTGGTCAGACAAAATTTTGGATTGAATTCACAGATAAAGGTAATACCAGTCATATACTACCACAAGATATACTTTCACCCCGAGCCATTGCTAACCGGGTCAGGCAAGGCATTAGCCTGGATATACATGATTACCCTGTAAATACTCAATATGTACAGGAACTAAAAATGATTGGGATTACCCCCATACACACTTCAAAGTGGATCAATGGTATATCAGCCTATCTCAATCCTTCTCAAATTGACATGATTTTACAGCTCCCATTCGTAAAAAGACTTCAACGTGTAGGGGGTACCTATGTGGCTGATAATGAAATGGCCCCTATATCCTGTGATACGCTTCCCTTTCAGGGGACTTTTATGCATCAGCTCAATATGACAGGAACAGACACTTTACATATGGAAGGATTTACGGGTAAAGGTGTAGTAATTGCCGTATTTGACAATGGGTTTTTGGGAGTAGATCAGGCATCTGGTTTCCAACATTTATTCGAGAATGAACAAATCATAGCTACATGGGACTATGTAGAGGGTGATGAAGATGTATATGGCCCATGTTCACATTGTAGACACGGAACTGAAACGCTATCTGCCATAGCGGCTAATGATCCCGAACAGATAATGGGTGCAGCTCCTGACGCTGAATTTATTTTATTGAAAACGGAAAATGACTCTTCCGAAACCCATCAGGAGGAGGATAACTGGGTGGTTGCTGCGGAATTTGCTGATAGTTTAGGAGCACATATCTTTTCAACCTCCCTGGGTTATTTTAATGGATTTACCAATGGAGAAGTAGGGTATACGTTGGAAGATCTCGATGGAAATACAGCTATTATTACTCGAGCCGCAGATATTGCTGCTTCCAAAGGAATCTTAGTAGTAAACTCAGCAGGAAACTCCGGAGAAAGGGGACTCGTAGCTCCTGCAGATGGTGATTCCGTCATTGCTGTTGGCGCTGTAAATGATTGTAGGCAAGTAGCTGGCTTTAGCAGCAGGGGGTTTAGTGCTGATGGGAGGATTAAACCAGATGTTACCACCTTAGGTAGTAGAGTATATGTTATTAATGCTTCTGACAGGGTGTCTCGAGCCAGTGGTACGTCCTTCTCTTGTCCCCTAATCTCAGGTCTAATGGCATGTATCATACAAGCTTTCCCTGGAGCAAACAGCAGCCAAATGTACGATGCGCTCATACGCGCTGCTGACAGATTTGAAGTCCCTGACAGAGAATATGGTTACGGTATACCTAGTTCGAGCCATATGAGGGTGTTTCTCGGAGAGATATTATCTAATAACGAAGATCTCATAACCCCTTCCAAAAGGTTCTCCTTGTTCCCTAATCCCAGTTCAGGAACTTTTTTCTTGACTTCCTTTCATACGACTTCTCAAAGCAATCTTGTATTCTCCCTTTACTCACTAGAAGGTAGGTTAGTGTATAAACATCAATTGTCAAATGTTGCTCCCCTGGTAACAAAGGAAATATCGGTTAATTTACCAAATGGCATCTATTATTATCGAATTAATCCTTTACATACCCCTTCAGATGTAGTACAGGGTAAGTTAGTTATCAATACGACTTTTGAACCATAGAATAAAATCTCTTACAGGGATTAAAACATATTGTGTAATATTTTTCCGTAAATTAAACGACTAAAGTATAAAATAAACTTCCTTGATATGCAGTACCTCATGATATTTCGCGCCAGGCTTAAGTTTACTCCTTCGTCTCTCATTTACCTTTTTGTGTTTATTATATTGATGGGATCTTATCCACTTCGGGCCGAGAAAATTCTTGAGAACCTCAATTTTGATCAAGGAAGCTGGGTATTAATAGGCATTCCTATTCACAATACACAAATGTTACCTGTACAGCAAGAATTAGGTACATTTACAATCAATAATAAAACAGTACTCAAAAGTGTTCAACAACAGTGGAATTTACCGCTCACATTTAAGGATAAATGTGATTACCACTACGAATTGAAATTCTATCAGGATGGTGATTTGAAGCGCACATTTAAGGTAAACCTCTTTTGTGGGACATTATTTGATGAAGGGCTATCTTACAAATTTAATCCTCAGTTATTTGAAGAAGTGAGAGCAGTAGCAAAACCTGTTGACTGGTCGAGGATTACATTCAATAACCTGGATATTCTCAGGAAGGCTATCGCTTTACTGGATAAAACCAATGAAGTCTTTTGGTATAAAGATGTAAAGCCTTACTATTATTCAGGATATTTTCTATTGAGAGTAGCAGGGATACCTTGGGATGCTGATATGGATGTTATAAAAGGAAGAATTCAGGATATGATATATTCAAAAGTACAAAGCAATGACTTTTACTTACAGGAGTATCTCACTACTATGGTACAAGGTAAAAAGATCGTAAAATATACGGTATACTGTAATGAAAATATTTCAGATCGTTATGGTCCGGGTAAATACATCAAATGGCGCTCTCACTTTTACGGTAAGGACTCACTACAAGTAGTCGCTATAGGAATAGACCTTAAAAGATATCAAGAGTTGATGGGAATGGGAGATACCAGAACAAGAAATGAGTGACATTGAAACGTACAAACAATGAAAAAGGGCTTGTGTTAATACAAGCCCTTTTTTATGTCGCTAATATCTGTTTATTCTTCTTCTAACTCTTGTGCAGGTGTTGAAAAGTCATAAGAAAGTGTAAATCTCAAGGTATTTTGTAGGGGATGATTTTGTTCAATTGGAGCAAGATATGCAAAATCAAGTCCAAATACATTATATTTAATACCCGCTCCTACTGTAAAGAATTTACGATTTCCCTTTTCAGGATCCTCATAGAAAAATCCTGTTCTAACAGCAAATACTTCACGATACCAGTACTCCAATCCAACAGCGATATTGATCTCGGACAGTTCTTCGCTAAACCCTCCATCGGCGTCGCCAAAACTTCCGAACATCCCTTCCAATAACGCCTTATCAGACCTTCCCCCTCCTTGCCCTGTACTATCTACTGAAGGGACTAACAACTTATTGAAATCATTAGTAAATGTAAGAGAATTAAATTCGTCAAACTGGAACTTAAAGGCGTATCCAATACGAAGATTAACAGGTATAAAGTCTCGTTCGCTCGTAACATCTGTATAGGATACTTTAGGACCAATATTAGAGATATTTATACCTGAGCTAAAAGTCGTAGGTAAACCTCCAGAAGTGTTATTAATTGTAAAATCCTTAACATATGTCAATCCAACGTCACCCGCTACTGAGTTTACAGGTTTCAAATCACCACTTATATTGGTATTTGAGGCCAGTCTGCTATGGATGTACCTCAATGTAACTGAAGCTGATAAAACATCTGACACTCTAAGCGCGTATGCAAGGTCCAGTGCAAATTCGTTAGGTTTATCACTACCTACAGGTTGACCTTGTATATCTGTAAAGTCAATGGTACCTAGTGAGAAATACCGAAGGGAACTACCAAGAACACCCGCATTATCTCCCAGTTTGTAGAATCCAGAAAGATACACGAGGTTTATATCTGGAATTCCCAGAGAACGAAGCCATGGTGAATAGGACATGGCTACCCCAAGTTTTTTGTTAGTGAAAGCTAGGCCTGAAGCATTCCAGTGGAGTGCATTAGCATCATTAGCCACAGCGACGCCAGCTTCTCCCATAGCACCAGCTCTGGAATCAGGAGCGACTAACAAGAACGGAACAGCAGTAGTAATAGTTTTTGATCCAACAGCTTCCTGTCCAGCGGTGTTAGTTTGAGCCTTCAACACTTGAAGACTTCCAGCAAGTAGCGCTACACAGCAACTAATAACAATTGATTTTTTCATTTGATAGCTACCTTATATTTAGACTTGTTTATGTGTTAAGATAAGTAGCATTGTTTCATAGGCAATATTTACAATTGTTAATTAGGAACGAATTTAAGATTAAAATTATTAATGCAAAGTTAGAAATTACTTTGAGTTCTGAAACATCAAAAGAAAGATTATCGCATGATTACTAATCTTTTTACACTTCTTGCTTCTTCTTGTGTATCAATATCCCTGACTGTAACCTGAAAAATGTATATTCCATTGGCTAGTTGATTACCGTTTCGATCTGTCCCATCCCAAGCTAACCCCTGATAAAAATTGCTTACAGCCACTTCCTCATCAAATAGCGATCTCACAATTTGCCCTGCCGTATTATAAATGTCAATCCTATACTCAAGACGACTGCCAGCCTGATTATGGGCTATATAAAACTCAGAACTTTCGACTAATGGATTGGGAACAGCCGTAATTCTTTCCAATGCATCTTGAGGGTTTTCAGATACTGTAAAGTTAATCACGGATTCTGAAGCATTGTTGGCTCCATCCCACACTCTTACTAGAAGAGTATGCGGACCCGGCTCTAGAGGATCAAAGGGATATTGGATAGTACCAGAGCGAAATGTATTTACATCAGCAGTATAAAACGCATTGAGAAGGATGATGTTGGAATCATCGTCATCTAATATACCTACTAACTCATGTCCAATTCCTCCACCAACTGTATTGATCCCACTGGGATCGGTTACACGTGCGTATAATATGGGGGCAGGTCCGGTTTTACCACCATCTACCCATGAAGTAGAATCGTTTAGATACATGTTTACCTGGGGACCTTCGCTATCTGGTTGAGCTTGTATATTGGTCCCACCAAGTGATAAATTGTTAAAACAACCTGCACCATCAATTTCATTATTGAAAAAGTAAAGACTCACTTTGCCTTTACCATCGTCATATGAAATATCAATAGGTACAAGAAATTCAAATTCAAAATTTCCGTTATCTACAGAAGCTAATCCATCAAATACTTTATTAATTTGCCAATAGAAAGAAAACTCAGTTTCACGCATTTCAAACTTTGTGGGCTTATCAAAAACTGTAATCTCCATATCTCCATTAAAGTTTTCCATCTTTTCACCTGCTGCATCCACGATATCTCCTCTAATGTTTACTACTGAAAGAGATGCCAGTGTGTCTTCTGCTAATTCTTCTACAGGTCTGTCATTGATATGCGTAATTTGCCCCTGAAGCTCTGGGTAGTTTAAAATTATACCAGGATCTCCCAAAAGGGTAAAATTCCTTGAATTTAAATCTGTATTGGGTTTGACAAATGCATCATTCTTGGTGTTGACCATTACTTCTCCAATGGTAGGCATCCGACCGTGTGTCTCATTGTATTTGAAGACAAATTTGTAAAAACTTTGATTCAGTAGGCTGTTTTGATGAGAATATACTAACCGCACGGTAGTAAGTAATGCAATTGCCCCTCCCTCTCTTCTCAAGAGCATTTCTTCAGCGCCTGACTTCAATGCAGGATTATCATATCTTCCAAATTCACAAGTTGCTGTAACTACTACTGGCAATCTATTCTCATTTTTCATTCTCAACACGTCGGTGATAGTAAATATACTCGCATCAGACCAACCAGACTCTCCTCCATGCCCCGTATAATTGATGATCAGGCTTCCCTCATCCATAGCCTTGAGAAGCGCTCTTCGTCCCTCCGGAAAAGAAGGTCTGGAGGCAGTAGGTACTAATTCATAGTTGTCCATGAATATCTTATCAATATTCATACATGCATTTTCCTGAACGATTAAGTTTGTAAAGTTATTGGACTGACTGTGATGAAGATTGTTATCATCAGGTTTATAATCTGCCACCAGTACAACACGACTACGCCAATCTCCCTGACCAGCAGGATCAGTAACATATTCAATTATTTTATCAACTATATTTTTGGCTTCAGCTACATTACCAACAGGTAATCTTCCCACAGCTGCATCCAGAAATTGTGTCTGGCGCGAGTCATCGCCGTCAATTCTTGAATCTTCTCCCCAAAACCCCTCGTTTTCATCCAACAGTACAAAGAAATCGTCACTCGTAAATGAAGTTGGCGGTGTCCACGAATCTCTACTTTGATAGGTTGGAATAAAATTCAGCGGCTCTTCAAAACCCCTGATATTCTTGGGATCATATGATCCATCACCCATTAATAAGACAAAGCCAGGCTGTTCACCTTCAGAGCGTAGATAGAACATACGAACAAAGTCTCTCACAGCAGTTACATCTTGCTTTCCAGAAGAGAACTCATTGTAAATGGCTCCAGGAGAAACAACGTGGACTTTGCGCTGGTAATAGTCTCGATGAAACTGAGCCAACCGTTCTGCTTCACTTCGAAAAAGTGGATGGGTAATGATGAGATAGTCTGCAACATCTAATCCATGTAGGTTTTGATTACCTATTTCCCGAACACTTACAGGTCGTAGATAGTCTCCACTATTTACTGCATAATGTCGTGTAAGTGATTCCGTATTGATTATTTCTGTGCTATTGCCAGATGTAGTTAATCTCTGAACTTCTGGTAATAGAGGATTTGTGATATCCCATATTTCAGTTTCCGCTTGAGTAGGTATATCGAGTGAGGTAGACGTTTGAGGTAATAGGAAAAAGTCTTTAGTACCCGCTTCGGTAATCTTGGGTTGAAGATCGTAGTCTATCTCGATGAGATCCAGCCAGCCTTCGGCCCTACTTTCTCCGCCATCATTATATCTTAGTGTGATTCTTATTGAATCATTAGAAGCCCTCTCACCTGGCACAGTAAATGTTCTGGTATTAAATCGATAATAATCTACGGTCTCTCCATTAAGGTTTGTTCCTATGACATTGAGCGTACCTAATGTCTCACCATTTATATCGACTG
This sequence comes from uncultured Bacteroidia bacterium, assembly GCA_964652565.1. GTDB lineage: Bacteria > Bacteroidota > Bacteroidia > J057 > J057 > JBCCTX01. Next base: position 3,322 of record CAZZEC010000182.1, on the reverse strand, counting down.
CAAAAGAGGTAGAATTACTTGCTCTGGCAGCTACCCTAATCCTAACTCTTACTTCACCATTTTCTGCTGCGTCGGGGATATAAAAAGAGAAGGACCGCTCTTTGATTGCATCAAATAATTCTCCCAGCCAATATCTACCTGATCCACCAAGTGGATTATCCAACTCGTTCTCATGAAATCTCACCCCTCTAGCGAGGGTTGAAGGACTGGCATTCCCGGGAGTGGCTGTTTTTTCCTGCATTCTAGCCCCTAAGGCAAGCCCAACATTCAGAAAATAATAATTGGTATCAGAATACAAATGTAATTCATGCTCAAAGATATCTAACGATGGAATATAATCCCATACGTGTGGGCCCTCACCATAAAATACAACATAATCCCCAGGATCAAATGATCCGTCTTCTTCCCCGACTACCTGAATCGAATTTTCTATTAAGTCATCATACCTCGATTCACTATTAGCCTGAGGAAGCATTCCACCACCATTACCAAATATTCTGATTGTGGCAGGATCAATACCGGCAGGATTGATTCCCATATCTTGTAAATCACTGTATGTCAGTTGATAAATCCCAGATGATACACAACCCAGTTTATACCAAGTCCCTTCATTCAATACAGATTGAACAACTGGGGAGGATTGACCTCTCAATGAATGGTTAACTATTATAGTCAGAAGTAGGATCGCGATATTGCGAAAAACAGTCATGCTAAACGCTTTTATTTCAAAAGTATAAAAAAGAATAAAAGTTAAAAGTGTAAAAAATTCACATATTTACTTAAATGTAAGAAGTAACGCATTTTTCTCCACTGAGTCGTGATTTTCTACTAACACTTGTGAAACCACAGCATCCACAGGAGATTTTATTACATTTTCCATCTTCATGGCCTCTAATATGACAAGGGGTTGTCCCTCTGTAATTTCTTGTTCCACCGATACCAACACAGAGTGGATAAGTCCTGGCATAGGTGCTCGAACCTCTTCAACTCGCTTCGTCATAGCAGCTTTCAACCCCAGGCGCTCAATAAGTCTATCTGCATTGTCTTTTAGCTCCACCCATACCTTCTTCCCATTGATGCTAATTTCTACAAGCTTCTTGTCATGGTCTATTTTGTGAACGAAAAGTTTATATAAACGATGCCTATATTCCGCCTCATACAATCCATTTTTTCTCCTTTGAAATATAATGTCTTGTTGTTGACCGTTTATGATCAACAACTCTCCATTGCGATCGATACTAACGTTGTATGTTTCGACACTGGCCTCTATCATATATCATTTTGATTTATCATCTAAAAATACTTTACGACTTTAAAAAATTGAAATCCTTTTAGCGTTGTTAAATCTCAATCGTTGAAAATATATCCTGTTTAACAAGGATACATTTGGAGTTGTAACAGGGTTGTAAACTTAACGTGTAAAAGTAGTACTAATTACAGAAAATGTTTTGACTTTGATTTGTAACTTTAATACCTACAGGGCTAACGCACCAAATTTTATAAATAATTCATTGTTAGTTAATTATGATTAAAATATTTATATATTGAATCAATTTAAGCTACTGACTAGCAGCTGTTAATGATTTTAGTGCGCTTGCCCTGTAATACCTATTAATTTATCAACGAATCTAATAGACTCAAAAATTCTAGATAATGATATTATTTTAGCGTATACATTACATTATAATCTATTTACCAAAGACTGTGTTCATTGTTTAGATATTTTACATATATCCCTATACCCTCTCATTTACTCTTAATTGGGTTTATTTTCCTGTTACATATTCCTTCATTTTATCCAGGCTTTTTTCTAGATGAAGAATCTTTGGTACTATTATGTGCCAAGCGTTTAATAGATACGAAGGGAACGCTATACCTAGATGTTTGGTATCCAGGACCTCCACTTATTGTTTGGGTATATAGAGGCTGGTACTACTTCTTTGGATCATATTCTCTAATACTTATGCATATCGTAGTATGCTTCTACATCTACATGATAGTCATTTATTTTTCAGGTATTCTTTTCTATCTAAAAACACATGGAAAATATCTGGGACTCATCCCATTTTTATTGGCATTTTTACTTTCCATACCTTGGAGCAGCCAAGAACTCAATCATACGCTCCTCACCTTATTACCTGTTTCATATGCGTTTTTAACTTTTTTAATCCCCGAACGAGAGGTACGAAACCACAATTATTCCACTTTATTTAAAATAGGAGCGGGTATCATGATTGCTATACTCTTTTCTTACAAGATCCTGCTTATGTTGATTGGTGTGTTTGTCACCTACTTATTATTGAGAACTCCAAGACTTAGTGAAGTAGTAGCGTTAATAGGTGGTTTACTATCAGTGATGATAATTTTTATGTTAATCATGTACTTTAATGAAAATCTCGATGAATACTGGGATCAAGGAGTATTATATTTTAGCGACAACGTTAGGCTCAGCAATGTTTCAGGGACCACTTCTAACGCTTCAACAAATATATACACTATCATATGGAATTGGGGAGGATGGATTTTGCTATCTATCATTGGAATTATTCACTATAGAATTAGATTCTACAGTTATATAGTCAAAATTAGGTTAGCCGAAAGGATTATGTCCGTTTGGCTATTTTTTGGAACTATTAGCATTCTTATAAAACAGGAAAATATCATTATCCAAGACTTCCTACTCATTGCTCCTCCACTTTCCTTTTATGCGATTAAAGCATTAGAGCTAATTAAGAAACGAAGGCTACAATCATTGCTAGTTTTAATTTCCTTTGTCCCTGCATTCATTTCTTTCATCCATTTTTGGAGACCCTTGGAGTATCTGACTCAAGAATCCTTTTTTAATAAGATCCTCACCTCCTCTCCAATTGAACTTAATGATCAAAAAAGTCAAGTGTATCAGCAATTTTCATCAATAAATCACCTGGAAAATATTTGGATTTTGGCAGATTGGCCCGATATGTATCATCGTCTAAACGCAAGTTGTGCGAATAAGTATGTGGATTTTTCTATGACGTATTACAAACTCCCCTTATCGAACGAGCGCTATAGCCTACGATCGAAAGAAGAGCCAGATAGAGAGGTTTTTATCCAACTGAGACATCAACCTCCTACATGGGTGATTGACCCACAAGACCTATTTCAGTCTATACAGGCCCGATACCCTTCAGTTCTGGGAAATTATCAACAAGTTGATAGCCATGGTATATTAATTTACCGTAGAAAAGAGTAGATTGAGTTTTAATAACCCTTAAGTTACAGCTGTTCATATGAAGTTTGGTGTAATTACATTTCCTGGCAGCAATTGTGATCAAGACTTAAT
>CAZZEC010000181.1:1158-10597 GCA_964652565.1 uncultured Bacteroidia bacterium | reverse complement strand
AACAATAATTCTACCGCGTCACAATTCTTGGAAAATACACAAAAATTGACACCATGTGGGTAAATAGTTGCTCCTATTGGATAACTATTCCCTGGGCAAATATCATTGTCTATTAACTCAGGGGTTCGGTTCATCAGTTTGCTTAATTCCATAGTATATAATTATGTGCATTTTCCTTATATCTTGTTGGTATCAAATATTCAAGAATTTTGGGTAACCTGATAAATATCCACTAGCTCACTTTTTCCTCTCAAAGTGATATTTCCTACATGGTCAGTGACCATCTCTTCCTTGTGAGGTAATTGCCTGAGTAATGTACCCGAAATAAGCAACTTTGCCTGAAATGAGTTGCATTTAGCTTGGATTCTAGATGCTGTGTTTAGCACATCTCCACTAAAGATCAATTCTTTTTTGATAATTCCCATCTCTCCCGCCATGACCTCACCCATATGTATACCAGCCTTAAATTCAGGCAGGATACCAAACATTTCTACGTATTTAGTACGAAGACTATTTATTTTTGCTTCTATATCGAAAAAACATCTTATGCATCTATTCCGATGTAATCCTGATTCTTTTTTCCATGACACTACCACTTCATCTCCCACATATTGGTAAATTTCACCTCTAAGAAAGATAATTGGGTCAGTGATATCAGCGAAAAACTCATTGAGCAACTGGAAATATTGTTTGTGTCCCAACTTTTCCGCAATCTGGGTGGATGATTTAATATCCAGAAACATAAATATCCGATTTTCAGCTTTGGGTTGGTGGTACTTCCCCAAAAGGAAATCCCAAAACACATAGTTGCCGAAACTATCTGCGATTTCTAGAAATGAATACGATAAAATGATGACAAAGGACCAGTTTATTACACGAATGAATTGGAGTCGAGTCGATAGATATTGGAATATAATTGACCAGGTGTTACCATCTATAAGGGAATTTCCCATCATAAAAACCTGATAAATTAGCGTAACCAACATATAGACTATGGTAATACTAAAAAGAATCAAACTACTCTTAATAATTACCCTTATAAAAAAATTTTTCTTCCTCAAATAATAGTAAAAAAAATATACTTCTAAACCACCACCAATTATCCCTCCAAGAAATCCACCCAATGCATTGACTAAGGTAGTTTCCCATAATTGCTCAGATGATGCCAAAAGACTAAAATTCCCCGAGTCATCATACACATAACACTCATTATCTAACAAAATAAAATATTCAAATAGACCAAAATATATACTTATACCTGTCCAGGAGAATAGCATGAAATAAAATTTCCCCAATCTCAACTTTTTTCTAGTTGGAATCATATTAAATATAAGTACATTTATATGAAGAGTAGAAATAATAATTGTCTAAATAAAATTCTAGATTTTTTAGGACAAAACCATATGACTTATCTCATCATGTTGGTAAATAATGGTTTGATTTATTGCAACGTGTAAGGAAAAAGAGGTTTTTTACACTAAGTGAAAGAGAATTTAATTGTAATTTTCAAATATATATAATGATAGATCGTATCTATGGAAAGAGTGAGGATAAATAATGGCTTAATGGAACAATCCAAGATCCAGACACTTGCATTATGCGTGTTTCGTCATAAGAAAAATATTTTAGTACGTGAAGAATATGATGATGAGAAAAAGGAATTTTTCTATAAACCTCTTGGAGGAGAATTAAGCTTTGGCGAATATAGCTGGGAAGCCTTAAGACGTGAAATCAAGGAAGATATAGGAGAAGACATTAAAAATTTATCCTTCATTGGTCCCGCTGAAAATATCTATCATCAAAATGGTCATACCGAGCATGAATTGATTTTTATGTTTGAAGGTGAATTTGTCAATCGATCCGTTTATAAAAAAGAAGATATCCCCCTTTCCGGTAAAAACGGAATTGCCTACCGAGCGATTTGGAAACCTATCAAAGATTTTACAGAGAATGGCCATCTCCTCTACCCCGATGGTTTGTTAGAAATCCTGGCTGAATAATTTATTTACTGGATTATCAACTTTTATTCATCAGATCTTACATGTAAGTTGCGTTTTGTATGAGGCGATAAGACTCAACATTGAGTCTGTAGTCATTGATTCCGCACCAAGGTATGGGAGTAAACCCTACTTCTTTCGAATCTAATTTTTTTCTAAATTTGAAAAACTTTACCTTTTACTATCATGTCAAAACTCAACATTCTCACAGAAGGCTCACTTGCTTTTCTGAAACAGTATGTAAATAATTATTCTCCAACGGGTTATGAGGCTTCTGGACAACAATTATGGCTTGAATACATCCGCCCATATATAGATGAATATCAGATAGATACATATGGAACTACCTATGGCATCGTCAATCCACAATCAGAATACAAAGTAGTAATAGAAGCGCATGCTGATGAGATATCATGGTATGTCAATTATATATCCGAAGACGGATACATTTACGTTGTACGAAATGGAGGTTCTGATCATCAGATAGCTCCTTCAAAACGTGTTAAAATTCATACAGAAGAAGGTATAATCCCGGCTGTGTTTGGCTGGCCAGCTATTCATACCCGCAAACGTGATAAGGAGCAAGCTCCTACCCTTAAAAATATTTTTCTGGACTGTGGATGTACTTCTAAAAAAGAAGTTGAAGAGCTCGGAATCCACGTTGGCAATGTGGTCACATTCGACGACGAATTCACCATGTTACAGGATCGCTATTTTGTAGGCAGAGCGTTGGATAATCGGGTGGGTGGCTTTATGATTGCTGAAGTAGCGAGACTGTTAAAGGAAAATAATATACAACTTCCGTTTGGATTATATATTGTCAATGCGGTACAGGAAGAAGTGGGGTTAAGAGGTGCTCAGATGATTGCTGAACGCATAAAACCTCAGGTAGCGATTATAACAGACGTAACACATGACACCCATACCCCTATGATAGAGAAAACTGTACATGGGGAGGTAAAAACAGGGAGTGGTCCCTCTATCACAACAGCACCTGCTGTACACAACACGCTGAGAAGAATACTTATAGAAACTGCAAGAAAGCATGAGATACCATTTCAAAGAGAGGCTTCTTCCAGATATACAGGTACAGATACAGATGCTTTTGCTTATTCTCACATGGGAGTACCTTCAGCGCTCGTTTCGCTTCCACTAAAGTATATGCATACTACCGTGGAGATGGCTCACAAAGAAGATGTAGCAAACACTATTTCGTTGATTTATGAGGTTCTAAAGGAAATAGAGCAGGGTCAGGATTTCAGATATTTTACTTAACACAACAGGTTAAACACACATATTGTGTAAATTTCAGGGAAGATTTCTTAAGCACGTTTGATACTGGCGCTATATCTATTTGTGTTCTATTGTAGGCCTATAGAAAAAGCTATTGACTTTTTTGCAAACGTTTGCTACCTATGTTGCTCTAAAAAACCAATGTGGATTTTTGTTCTTGTACTTAATAACATGCGGAGATGAAGCGTATTTCAATTAGTATTTCTTTGGTTTTGCTTTTCATGGGTGGGGTATATTCCCAGGAAAATGAGCCTGATATCAATCAATTTATATATGCTGATGAAGAACCCAAACCTCTTAATTTAGCAGAGGTCAATCAAGCAATTGGGTATCCCGACAGTGCTCGAAATCAAAATATTGAAGGCCGAGTAGTGGCGAGAATCCTGATCGATAAGGAAGGGAATTATGTCAAACATACAATTACAAATTCAGTAGATAGCCTTCTGGTTCAAGCGGTGGAAGAACATATAAATGAAATAACATTTACACCAGCCAAGCAAAATGGTGAACCTATCATGTACTGGATGAACATTCCTTTCAACTTTAAGCTCCAAGTAAGGAGCCCCCAAGAGCAAGCCATTCAGTATTATACGGGATATCTCGAGGAAAACCCTGGAGACCATATGGCCCTTTTACAAAGAGGGTTACAATATTTAGAGCTACAAAAATTTGAAGAAGCCAGAAAAGATTTTGATGCAAGCCTGGAAAATAATCCTGCTTATGAGAATTATGAAGATAGTTCCGCCAATTATTTGTTTTATACCTATTATGCACGTGCGAAGACACTAACAGGCGAAGATGAACTTGAAATAGCAAAATCAGACTTATCCAAGGCTATTGAAATTGCTGAATCCATTGGACAAAAGGATTCTATCATCTCCTCTACCCTAGCAAAAGTATACATGGATCGTGGGTTTGTATTATTTGATATGGAAGATTTTGAGGGTGCTATGTCTGATTATCAGATGGCATTGGATATGGACAACAGTTTGTCATGCGATATATATGATTTAATTGCCAATGTTGCCCTGGCTCAAGAAGATTATTCCGCGCTGATCGAGGCTTACAGTAAACGAATTGAATGCAACCCCAATGATAAACTGTTGCGATATAGCAGAGGATACTACAGAATGGAAACAGGAGATTATGAAGGTGCGGTATCCGATTTACGTACAACTGCAGAACTAAATATCGATCCCAACATACGGATTGCTGCATTAAACCTGAGTGCTCAAGCAAATCGCAAAGCGGGAAACCTGGATGAAGCGCTTAAAGACCTGGAAGCTGCCCTCAATATTAACCTCCTTAATGCTCAATCTTATTGGGTAAGAGGACAAGTGCACGAAGATCAGGGTGAAACCACTTCTATGTGCGAAGATTACAAAAAGGCCATCAGCTATGGGTTAGAGGATCAACTACCTGAGGAAGCTGAAAGAATTCAGAAAGTTATTGCTGAGACTTGTGGAGAGTAGCAATAGAAGGCTTATCCTCTAATCGAATACATTTAGATATGTCTATTTCTTTCAAGTAAAATTGAATATCTTTTTCCTTTCCGGTAGGTATCCATTGAGGTTCTAACTCTGCGAAAGGTACGAGTACAAAATCTCTGTCTGTATATAATGGATGGGGAAGTGTAAGTCGTTGTGTATTGATCTGCAGACGTTGGAACTCCAAAATATCGATATCAATAAGCCTGGGGCCCCATTTCACTATTCGTTCTCTTCCCATTTCCTGCTCTACTTGTAAACAATTACCCAGCAGTTCCTCGGCACCTCCTTCAAACGCAACTTCGCATACAATATTGATAAACTCATCCTGTTCTTTAATACCCCAGGGAGGTGTAGAATAAAAGGATGATGTTCTTAAGACACGTATCTCGTTCTTTGTAAGCAGGTTGAGTGCTCGTTCTATATTTTCCTTCTTATCTCCAATATTTGCACCTAACCCTAAAAAGATCATGACTGATTGTATTGATGTATTGTAATATTGTTGTATTGTGAAGCTGAGGCCGTTGTCCATGGTCTAACGTCGGTAGTCCAATCTCTGGTCTGTAGCCTTTCGTTTACTAAATTTCATTCAGCTTCGTAAATTAATATCTATTAATTTTCACTAATTTTAGCAACTTAAATCAAAACCAATTTATATTCGTCTATTATAATAGTTAGAATATAGATTTAGGAAACAGCTTTTGTCAAAAAAGGTTTACATTAATATAATATCACAAAGTATATAAGCTGTTCCCTAATAGATTGCAATAATTATTAACATTATGAGTTTTGGCAAATCGTTTTTAGCGAGTCTTTTGGCATTTTTTGTAGCATTGGTATTACTTTTCTTTTTCTTTTTTATCATTATTGGGGTTATCATCTCTACCAGTGGAAATCAAGATAAGGTAGAAGTTAAACCTCATACCATTTTACATATCAAGCTCAATAGTCCTATAGTAGAAAATGCTAGTCCAGAGCAACTAGATTTTGATTTTGGAAAATTTCTCCCCTTCCCAGGAGCTGCGGTAACCAATATGGGACTTTATCAGATAATTGATAATATAGAATATGCAGCTAAAGACGATAATATAGAGGGTATATTTCTCAATTTAGCGGGTGGAGTAAATGCCAACTGGGCTAATCTTACCTCCATACGAGAAGCACTTCAAGTAGTACAAGATTCGGGGAAATTCATTTATGCGTATTCAGAAATCTATACAGAAAATGCCTATTATTTAGCCTCTGTCGCAGACTCAATATTTATGCCGCAAGAAGGTATCATGGAACATAATGGGTTTGTGTCTATTCCGATGTTTTATGCTGGCTTGTTGGAAAAACTGGAAATAAAACCACGGATATTCCGCGTCGGAACGTATAAAAGTGCTATTGAACCCTATACGCGCAAGGATATGAGTGAGGAGAGTAGAGAGCAATCTCAAGTATTAATGAACGATTTCTGGGAGGAATATGCACAACGCGTCGCATTATCGAGAGGCATGACACCCGAAGAATTAGATCAGCTAAGTGAAAAATTTGTATTTGGTAAAGGTACAAATGCCGTTGCCGTAGGATTAGTAGATAAAACGGTAGGTAGCTCCGAAATGCAGCAAATACTCAATCGGGCAATGGGTAATAGTGATCTTGAAAAGAAACTACGGTTGTTGAGCCTTAAAAAATATATGAATGCGGTGAAAGACCGTGGCGACTACACCAGAGATAGAATAGCTGTTGTCATTGTAGACGGCATCATTCAACCTGGAAGTAGTACAGATGGGGTGGCAGGTTCATCTACGATTGTCAAAGAATTGCGAGAAGCACGAAAAGATGATAATGTCAAAGCAGTGGTACTTCGTATCAATAGCCCTGGAGGAGTCATGTTATCCGCAGACTTAATGAAAGAAGAGCTAGAATTGCTTAAACAGGAAAAACCTGTCGTTGCATCCATGGGTGATGTAGCTGCTTCCGGTGGATATTATATTGCAGCACCCTGCGATACCATATTTGCCCAACCTAATACCATAACCGGATCAATTGGAGTATTTGCAATAATGTTTGGTACGGGAGATTTTCTGGGTAATAAATTGGGAATTACCTTCGATGAAGTAGAAACCCATGAGTCTTCAGGCATCTTTAATTCTAACAAACCTATGTCTGAAGCGGAAAAGGCATTGATTCAAAACTTCACGGCCCAAAGCTATGGTGATTTTGTCGAGATTGTGCGTAGCAATCGGGGATACCCGGATTCATTGGCCGTGGATAAACTAGCTCAAGGCCGTGTATGGTCTGGCAAGCGTGCCCTTGAACTAGGCCTTGTCGATGTGATGGGCGACCTCAACGATGCCATTGCCTATGCTGCACAACGTGCTGGTCTTGAAAACTATCGCGTAAGGCTACTCCCCCAACCCAAGTCTCCACTGGACGAATTACTGGAAAGCATGCGCGATCCATATGCCATGCTCAAATCTGATCCTACATTGCAACAGGAAGTAAAAACCTTCATGGAGTTTAGGAAATATATTCCTCAGTCGGGACTATACGCACTCATGCCGTATGAGTGGGAAATTGAGTAGGTGTTACTCATTGATATGGGAAAAAACAGTAAGTTCTTCGGGGGTTACTGACACACCCAGTCAACACTTTCAGCATTGACAACCCGCTCTGGAGGGCGCGGTTGTGTGCTGTGAGGTCACAGCAGGTTTTTGCTAGCAAAATTGTAAGTTATGTATCTACATTCAATCACCCTTGAAAAGGCATTCGCTACGGTATCTCCCTCTTGAGAGGGTACGCTGATCTTTAATCAGGCGGTTTTGTGCTATGTATCCACATTCAATCCCCCTCGAAAAGGCATTCGCTACGGTATTTCCCTCTTGAGAGGGTACGGTTGATCTTTAATCAGGCGGGGGTGTGTAAGTAATCCTCAGCCCTCTCAAGAGGGCGCGGTTGTATGCTGTGAGGTCACAGCAGGTTTTTGCTAGCAAAATTGTAAGTTATGTATCTACATTCAATCACCCTTGAAAAGGCATTCGCTACGGTATTTCCCTCTTGAGAGGGTACGGCAGATCTTTAATCTGGCGGGGGTGTGTCAGTAATCCACAGCCCGCTCTAGAGGGCGCGGTTGTAAACTATGTATCCACATTCAATCCCCCTCGAAAAGGCATTCGCTACGGTATTTCCCTCTTGAGAGGGTACGGCAGATCTTTAATCTGGCGGGGGTGTGTTGATAATCCCCAGCCCTCTCTAGAGGGCCTCACAAATCACCAAATGGTCGATATCCATCATAGGGTTCAATCTTGCCCTCATGGGCATCTATCCATGATACAATCTGATACATCACCTCTGGCATATGACGTATAATAGCTTCATTCGAAAAGCGCAGAAAATGCAGTCCATAGGCCTCAAGCCGTTCCTGACGGATTGTATCCTCACGCCTGCGAAACCGATGATATCCTCCATCTACTTCTATCACCAGCATCAATTCATGGCAGAAAAAATCTACGATAAACTTATCCAGGGGTTTCTGGCGATGAAAGTCATATCCACGAACCTGACGCCCCTTTAAACGAAGCCATAGGAAGACCTCAGCCTTGGTAGAGCCATTACGATGCTTCCGTGCATAGGATTTGAGATACGTTGCATAGGGAATGATGATGCGACGGGGGGTCTTGCGTTTTGTGGGTTTCATAATAAATTATAATTACCCCCACAAAATTATCCACTCATCATATCAGATCTATGGACAAAATTCCTGAAAACTCAGGTTAACTCGTTGTTTGAGGCATAATTTCCTATTATTATCTGGTAGAAGGCGTATCACTTCAGTGGTTAGCTTTAGATAAATAAGAACGAGAAAGTTCATGCATCAAAAATCCCTTTAAGCTTAGATCTTCATCTAACTCAGGCCAATGGATGCCGATTCCGTCTGATTCAAACTGGTTTAGTTGCTCTTGAGTAGCATTAACCAAACGTCTAAAGTCGGATATACGTCGAGTGATAACTTTTTTATTATTGAGAAGAATCAACATTACATCGAGGTCTTTTTCCAAGTAAATTCGGTCTATCCTTACCCCTTCCTCAAAAATAAGTTTATCCAACGCATCCAAGTTTTGATACGAAAAATCTGGCTCCTCTTCGGTTGTTTGTGCTAATGAATCAAGGTATTGTTGTGTTTTCTTATCAACTGAAGGTCTCATGCCATGTATTTATAAATAATTGATAATTCTCCAAAATTATATTCACTATCAATTTGATCTCTTTTGGTTTGAATCCGTGATTATAATCAATTGAAATTATAGGTTCAAGCACAATTTTAGCTTTAGCGCCTCCTTTCTTTACGTGTATATGTACCGGAGGATGTTCATCTGAATAGAAAAAAAATTTATATCCATCTTTTCGGAGAATAATTGGCATTTCGTCGGTTTAGTTAAATAGAAAATCGTTTCGTTTTTTCATATCCAACATTATCCTCAAATTAAACATTAATTAAAGCTTATCATTCTCTTAAAAGTCTCAGCTATTTTCTACAATAAGTAATAAGTATATACCTGTTAAAATATCCTAACAATATCCCCCCAACCGGGAAACCAAAAAAAAAGAAAATAAAAATTATATATTAAAAAAAAAAAAAAAATATAAAGAAACCAAAAAAAAAACACAAAACCCACA
>CAZZEC010000181.1:0-1148 GCA_964652565.1 uncultured Bacteroidia bacterium | reverse complement strand
CCGGCCTCGCATAGCACGGCGATAAAGGGTAAAAGGGTAAAAGAAAAAAAGGGTTAATCACGTACCCCTTAGTACCCGCAAACCCGAAAGCCTCGGAAGTAGTACCCGCTACCCGGGTTGAGCCTGAGGCGATCCGAGACACGGCAGTCGCTACCTGAATCGAGCCAAGAGCCGCCACGAACCACCCGGTAATTACCATTTGCTGGACCCGGAGGATTCAATTCTGAACTATTTGCATAATAATTTTCCCCGTACCAGTCGGCACACCATTCATATACATTACCACTCATATCATGTATACCAAGTGGATTGGGTAATTTCTGCTGAATGGCTTGCAATACCTTTGTATTGCCATTGTACCAGGCATATTTTGTCAATTCTTTGGCACTATTCGTACCTGCATAGACATATTGCCTGACTCCTGTGGAATCATACCCCAATACACCTCCTGCCGCTGCATATTCCCATTGTGCCTCCGTCGGTAATTTCCAGCCTGTTCTACCTCCGCATTGGGTTTCGTTCAGCCAGTCGCAATAAGCGCTTGCCCCATACCAACTTACAAAGATCACAGGGTGGCTTTCATAGCCCTCTTCTACCGAATAGCTCTCACCCTCAAATTGAATCCGGCATTTTTCACCTGCAAATTCTCCCTCCAAATCAATCCAGGTTACTCCTCCCTCTTCCTGATTCCCTTTGGCATTGAGAAAGCGGACGTATTCGGCATTGGTGACTTCGTTTTTTCCAATGTAGTAATCGCTTAGGGTTACCCGGTGCAGGGTCTCATCATCATCTCTATATTGTTCGTCTTCCGGGCTACCCATGAGAAAAGTTCCTCCTCTTACAAAGACCATTTCTGGCACAATGGGCTCAGAATTAGACTGTGAATTTACCTCTATTTGAATATCATCCAATTCGATATTCCCTGCCCGATTGATCGTAAGCACAACAGTACCATTGTAGGGGCTATACCCACTGGCAATGACTCTAATGGGGACGGATTGATTGAGATATTGATTATCCAATGATAAGAAGGTTCGAAAAATTCCACCAGAATTAGTGCGTACGGCTCTGGGCATACCATTTCCTTGAAGCAAAACAGAAGCATCTGGAACAGGTTTACCATACGTATCTAAAATCCGCCCCTGTAA
>CAZZEC010000180.1:4750-10598 GCA_964652565.1 uncultured Bacteroidia bacterium | reverse complement strand
TCGTATTTCCGGACATCCCATTAATCTTATAGAACCTGCTACATCAGGGCAAGAGTCTTCGGGATCAGGTATTCCATCACTATCTGAATCAGGACATCCATGAAACGCTGACAATCCTGCGACAAGTGGGCATTGATCTTTGACATCTGGTATACCATCTCTATCAGAATCCATGGATGTTTTTCCAATTGCCAGATTTATACCTGCACTAAAAACCCAGTAATCAATATTGTTGGTAAGAGACTGCTTATACACACTTTGGAAGTCCAAAGTAGCACGAGAATGAGGAAACAATCTCAATCCTGCTCCTAAAGGGAGAGCAACATCTGGAGCAGAACCATCCCATTGAAATTGAAAGAAATTGAGACCTGAAATGAAGTAAGGCCCCAAATGAGTATTAGATGAACTTTGCAGAGGTTTATACAATTTCAGTCGCAATAAAATATCTACATCTGTTAGATCTGTTCTCCGGGGATTGTTTTCGAACCCTGAAGGTGTAATACCGAGTGCTAGATTTAGATCAAAGGTAGGATTCAGATAGTAAGAAGCATGTAGGGAAACTGCTGGAAAGGAAGAAAACTGTGCTTCTGGATTGACCAACCGGAAGACATATCCTGTACCCAAAGAGACCTTGTGATCTGAATTTTGTGCAAAAATAATTAGGGGCTGGAATAGGATGATTTGGACATATAATATAATTAAGGGCAAGTTTTGGGTCATTTTTATCACATAGTTAAATAAAGTGTATAAATAAAAAGTTGAAAATAAACACTGTTATACTTAAATCTGACACGCTTAATAATACTTATGGAGATATACAAACTTAATCCTTAGGAATCAGTAAAGTATAATAAAAATATTACAAAGTACTCATAAAAAAAAGGTCAGGAAAATACGATAAAGTTAAAATAATAGTAGAGTAGTAGGTGAATAGGTTGATAGTTTTGTTTAGGGTTGTGACCGGTCGCTTTCAGCGGCCGGTTTTTTTATTGATAAATAGTTAAGAGATTTGTGGCACAAGTAACAGAAGCACCCCATTTTTAGTATAATTCTAAATACAATCTCTTTATGAATCCTTATACACTGGAAGTATGCATTGATTCTGTAGTATCTGCAAAATCAGCACAAGAAGGCGGTGCACAAAGGGTAGAACTTTGTGCCGCGCTTTATGAAGGGGGATTAACCCCAAGTATGGGAATGATAGAACAGGTGTTAGACGCAGTAGATATAGACGTAATGGTAATCATAAGGCCTAGAGGAGGAGATTTCAATTATTCTGAAGATGAGACGAAGGTGATGATGAAAGATATCAAGAAACTGAATCAAATGGGAGTTAAGGGGGTAGTGATAGGCGCCTTGAATAAGCAAGGTGGGATAGATCAGGACTGCATCAAACAATTAGTAGGAGCCGCTGAAGGACTGGATACAACTTTCCACAGGGCGTTTGATATGGGAAAAAATCCTTATATTATGTTAGATCAGCTCATAGATTTGGGGATTACACGGTTGCTTACTTCAGGCCAGGAAGCAGATGCTTTTGAGGGTAGAAATCTGATTGCTGAATTAGTGCAAAGAGGCGGTACAGATATTAATATCATGGCAGGAGGGGGAATTACAGAGGAAAATGTGTTGCAGCTCATTAATGATACGGGTTTAAGGGAAATTCATGCCACCTGTAGTGAGGTTTTCGAGAGCCCGATGGTTTTTCGCAGAAATCATGTATATATGGGGGTAAAAGGGTATCCCGAGTTTCAGCAAAAGCAAAGCACAAAGCAAAAAGTTGAAGCTGTATTTAAACAGATTAGGCTTGCAAAAGGAAAAGATTAATATGAGAGGAATTCGCGGAATAGCATTTATATTTTGTGGACTTTGGGGATTGGCATTTGCACAGGAGAACGATACTACAAGATTCCGTATTTATACCTATCAAGGTGAAACTTTTTTGGATGGTTCCATTGACCAGGTAATTATTACTGCCCCAAAACCTACAAAACGGGAATTAAAAAGAGGTCGAAAGCGTTTGGAGAAGTTGACTCGTCTTCGATGGAATGTGCATAAAGTATTCCCTTATGCACAGAAAGTCGCTGTAATTCTACAGGAAGTAGAAGATTCACTACGAGCTATTGGCGATGATAGGGTCAAGAAAGATTTTATTAAAAACAGGGAAACTTCTCTATTTGGTGAATACGAGGATGATATTCGTAAAATGTCTCGTTCCCAGGGTAAGGTTCTCGTCAAACTCGTATCCCGTGAGACGGGTATCTCAACATATGAACTTATCAAAGGATATAAAAATGGTGCTTCAGCACTATTTTGGCAATCAATTAGCCTTTTATTTGGGATCAATTTGAAAGTTGATTATAATCCTCAGGAAGAAGAAATGATCGAATTGATCGTGAGGGATTTAGAACGTGGTGGGTATAATATTGCGTATAAAAAATACGCGTATGCCCTCCCTTAAACTGGTGCTACTATTGTAGATCCTTTTTGTACCTTTGCATGGTTTATTAACTGTTAATTGCTGATTAGTGAGTGCTATACATAATTTTTTCTTTCATATAGGTCGATATTGCATGATGGTGGGAGGGATGTTCCGCACCCTGGAAAAGCCCAAAGTGTATTACCAGTTGGCCTTGGCAGAAACTGTATCCATGATAGGTGGAAGTGTTGTCATTGTGGTAATCATATCTGTATTTATAGGAGCAGTTACTACCTTACAAACTGCTTACCAGCTCACTTCCGGGGTGTTTCCAGACTCAGTCATTGGTTCAGTAGTCTCTGCCTCTACCCTCCTTGAACTGTCTCCTACAGTAATGACGTTTATTCTTGCTGGTAGGATAGGGTCCAAGATTGCCTCAGAAATTGGTGCGATGCGTGTCTCTGAGCAAATTGATGCCATAGAAGTAATGGGAATCAATCCCACTGGCTATTTGGTTTTGCCCAAGATTCTGGGCGGAGTTATTGCACTTCCTATACTGGTTACGATTTCAGCTTTTTTGTCCCATAGTGGAGGAATGCTGGCAGGAGACTTATCAGGTGAAGTTACAGCGGTAGAGTTTACACAGGGGATACAGGAATATTTCGATCCTTTTCAAGTAACGGTGATGTATGTAAAGGCCGTCATTTTTGGTTTTATCATCACTTCTGTATCGGCTTACCAAGGGTTCTTTACAGAAGGAGGATCACTGGATGTAGGGATATCCAGTACGAAAGCTGTAGTGTTTAGCTGTTTGAGTATGGTGTTTGCAGATTATCTTATTGCAGAATTATTGTTGTAATTATTCTGTAACAACTAAAATGGTATCAGTAGTAATGCGATTACTTTCGTTGTCGGAACGATCTACAATATAAATATCAAAAGTGGTTGCTTCTTCCGCTAACCCAGAACCAGGTTGTATGACTGTGGGCTGAAGTTGGAAAGTGATGTTTCCTTGTATGGCAGGATTTTTTGTATCGGGCGTAAGAAAAGGTAAATTAAATGTTTGCTCTTCTTGTCCTTCAGGAATCCAAGGTCTGTTGTCTACTACAAATAGGCTTTTATCTGAATTATCGTCAATTCCCAAATCTCCGTCTCCGTCTTTAAAAGAAATGGTAATCACAATAGAATCAACAAACTGAACAGCTCTTTTAGGTTGAATATCAACAAATTCAATTTCAGGTTTATCACCAAATCCCACCTCGTTATCACAAGATATTGCAAGAAGGGATGTAACAATACATAAAACAGCCAATCTTTTCATACGTCTCAGATCTTAGCTAAAGGTATACATTATCCACGTGTAATACAATACTATAATCAAACGTGTAGAGAAACACTTTGTTTGGAATTTAAGAGAGTAATATGTTAAAGGAAATAAAAATCTGGTGCTCGATTAATCAAATGGATTACATGAGATTCTCCAGGTAAACATGCCTGGAGAATATGTGCGATCTGATAATCTTATCAGGTAAATATAAAAGTGCTATTTACGTTCCCAGGCAATTCCAACGTGCATTACTGGTGAGGAATATAAATTTCTCCGATCATAAATCCCATCAAAATAATTCTGTGCCTGCAATAATACTCTCAATTTGGAAGTTGCTTGTATATATACTCCCAGACCATAAGAGGTAAAACCCAGACCATCGGCGCGAATAAAGTCTCCTGAGCTTTGCTCATCACCCAACGTATTATATGCAGCAAGTTGTGCCTGAACTAAAATCTTTGGATGTATTTGTATCCCTACTTCTATCCCTGCTCTTATCTGATCGTTGAACTCCGTATCCCTATATGAAGTACGAAAATTATATCCCCCATAGATCGATGCGTAAATGGGGGTTCCCTCAAATGAGTGAGAGGCTGCCAGGGTTGTCCATACATTAAATTCTCCATCCCCTGTTGGTAAATTGATCCTCTCAAATGTCAATTCTTGATTTACCGCAAAGTTATCTCCTTGAGCAGTGGGTATCTCGGGGGTAACAATGATAGCAACTGGAATTGATCCTTTAATAAGCGCATACTTTAATTGTATATGAAGATCACCAATTCCCGTTGCAGCATCCGTGGTTTCAAATTGATTACTCCTGAATACTGGAAAGAACGTACCTACTGTCAATCGATTGGTCAATCCATATTCTCCGTATAGATTGACTGAATGTTGGGAGAATACATTTGTTTGTAATTCATTGCCTGATAAGTTGAAAAAGTTATTGGATTGTAAATACGTATAAGATAATTGAACGTAATAAGATCCCTTTTCCCTAACCCATCCGCTTTGTGCATGTACATTTCCATTTATCAAAAATAGTACTATGCCATAGATAAAAAGATTTCTCAATTTTTTCATGCTAAAGATTGAAGGGAAGCTCTTGATAGCCAAGAGCTTCATGATAGATATATAATGGGAATTAATTCAGCGGAGCATTTCCAAAGGGAATTCCTGCTGAGCCACACCAGAGAATTACATGTGTGAATTCAGCCGGGATCGAGTTTCTCAACTTAAAAAATTGTTCTCCAGCGCCACTAATTGGACCTACCAGCATAGCATCGGGATTTCCATTTGCAGGATCAAATACAAGGGTTTCGGAAGTAGAGAAATACACAGATACGGTGCCTGTACCCAGGTCTGTATTAAAAGCAGAATCAAATCGAAGGAAAGGTGTATTTTCCTCATCGGTGCCTAATTCTGCGGTACCTGATGTGGGCGTATTATTTTGTGCAACGAAATCACCACGAAGTTGTGAAGTAAAAGTACCTTGTGGAAGGCTACTATCGACGATTACTTCGGTGGCTTCATCATCATCGCAACCTGTAAATCCAACAAACGATATCAGAGCGAATAAAAGAAAGATTGATTTTTTCATAATTGATAATGATTGATTTTTGATTTGCAGGCAATCTCTCTTTCTAGTATCACAAATCATTCACAGTTTTGTAACTGATGTATCACAGCATGAAAAATGTCGTTTGTATTACTTTTTAATCCTGGGAATAATTTGTGCCTCTATGAACTTTGCGATTACCAGTCGTGTACGATGATACTTGTCCGAAATCGAACAGAGGTGTTCGGAGACGGTCATTCTTGGTGGAGAAGAGTCGCAAAAAATAGGTGTTTTTGGCTTCAGAAGGCTATTTTTGGGGATGGCATACGAGTTGGAATAGTACGGTAAATGATGAGTCATTTTTATCAAACAATTCCATTTATTATTTGTCCTATGCTACACCACTATGTACGAGTTGCTTATCGCCATTTCATCAAATTCAGAGGCTTCAATACGCTTAATCTGATCGGGCTAAGTATTGGTATCGCCAGTGCCTGGATCATCTTTCTCTACATTCGATTTGAATTCTCCTATGATCGATTTCATC
>CAZZEC010000180.1:0-4650 GCA_964652565.1 uncultured Bacteroidia bacterium | reverse complement strand
CTATTTTGGACGTTCAGATCCTATCGGGAAAGTCTTGTACATCCAAAGGATGGATAGTTCTTATGCATTCACTGTAGCAGCAGTAAGTGAAGATCCTCCTGTAAATAGCACTTTACAATTTGATATACTCATAAGTAATGCAAGTTATATACGTTATGGAAAGAGTAAAGCTAAAGTAAATTGGGATACTTCTTCAGGGGTTACCTATGTAAAAATTAAACCAAAAGTAAATCCAGATTCATTATCAACCAAGCTTACAAAGCTAGCATATACAAAGGCCCCAAAATCTTCAGAATTTATTAACGATAAATTATATATAAAATTATTTTCATTCACTGAAAGTCATTTAGGAGGGAATTCTATACTTCAAGGGAATTCACTTAAGAAAACACTGTACGTTTTTGGATCAATTGCTTTTCTTATATTATTGATTGCAAGTATAAATTATTCCAATCTGTGTATCGCAAGATCATCTACCCGCGAAAAGGAAATCGGGATGCGCAAAGTCTTAGGTGCGGGACGTTGGCAGTTGTCCTGGCAGTTTCTCTTTGAGGCAATGATATATTCTATAGTTGCATCATCGTTAGGAATAATCATTGCAGACTTAAGCCTACCCATTTTTTTCAATATAATTGGAAAACCATTTGCACCTGCACTTTGGCAGTCACCTATGGCTTGGGGAGCTATATTTATCATAGGTGGGATTACAGGACTAATTGCTGGAAGCTACCCTGCGATATATTTGTCAGGGTTAGGAAAAATCACCCATCGATTAAACAATAAAAAAGAGAAATATACTTTTCAAAAAATTCTAGTTACCCTACAGTTTGTGATATCTACAGTACTGATCGCATGCATTATGATCGTTGCGCTTCAAATGAATTTTATTCGCAACTTGAACCTTGGATTTGAAAAAGAACATGTGGTTTGCATAAGATTGTATGGGAAGATTAATGAGAAATTTCAAGTTTTAAAAACAGAATTTGAAAAGTATCCTGAAATAGAGGGTATTAGTTTATCTTCAAATAGTTTATCCTTTTTGAATAGAAGGCCGATTTTTACATTAAGTTCAGCTCAAAAAGTAAAAATCCGTTCTCTTAGTGCAGATGAAAATTTTAATGATGTAATGGGCTTAGAGCTAGTTAAAGGTAGATGGTTTGATTCAGGAAAGGAAGCTGACAAAAACCATTATTTGGTGAATGAAACATTTATACAAGAATTTGGGAGTGAAGATTGTTTGGGTAAGCCCTTGCAACCAGAATTCCCTGATCGCAACATTATAGGTGTGGTCAAAGACTTTCATACTCAATCATTAAAGTATCCTATAGAACCTGTTGTTATACAATATATAGGAAGATCTTTTATGAGTGTAATACACTTGAAATTGGCACCAGATAAAATTTTACAAGGAATCAGTTCTATGCAATCTTCATGGTATAATCTATTCCCAAATGAACCCATAGATTATTATCTACTAGACGATGAAATCGATCAATTTTATACAAGTGATGTACGATTTGCTAATATCATAGGAATCTTTACTGTTCTAGCCATAGTAATATCTTGTTTAGGACTACTTTCATTGGTGGCATTTGCTGCGGATCAACGTACCAAAGAAATTGGTATACGCAAGATTTTAGGGGCTTCGATACGCGAGATTGTGATCTTACTCAACCGTACCTTCATATTATTAATCGGTGTAGCGCTATTCATTGCATTGCCTTTGTCATGGGTAATCATGGGAAGTTGGTTGGAGGATTACGCTTACAGGATAGAAATGAGGCCTTTATATTTTATTTTGACAGGTGTATCTGTTATACTTCTTTCTGTTATCACCGTAAGTTATATATCATTCAAATCCGCAAAGAGTAATCCCGCAGATGCTTTGAGGTATGAGTAGGTTATATATACATTTTTAATTATGTCTCACCATCTATTTAATGATAGATAAACTGCTAAAAATGGGCAGACGCGATATTTACATGTTTTAAAATATCACACTGTTAGATTGATACACTTTGATTCCAAATGAAAATTCACCTCAGATCCTTTTCCTCAATGCTTAGGATTTATTTGAGTTTCTTATAACTTTGTATAACATACAATGTATAACAAATGAAAAATAAAGGGTTAGGAGAATTTGAGGAATTAGTTCTTCTCGCTGTGTGCATCCAGGAAGGGGAGGCCTATGGCATTTCTGTCAAAAGGGAGATCGAGAAACATTCCAACCGAGCGATATTGTTAGGAGCGGTACATATCACCTTGTATCGCTTGCAAGAGAAAGGATATCTTCAATCCGAAATGAGTGGAAGTACGGAAAAGAGGGGAGGGCGACGCAAAAGATTGTTTACCATTACCGATTCTGGTATGCGTCAATTAAAAGAAGCTCAGGCTGTACGTCAAAAAATGTGGCAAATAATCCCCCAATTGAAACTAAGTACATGAGGTCTTTCAATAATCATTCTCTTCTTCCTGATTTCATCAAAAAGTTAATTCATAGAGGGCTGAGAAGTGGCCTTCACGAAGAGTTTTTAGGAGATCTGGAAGAGATATATACAGATAGAGTCAATAGCAAGGGTAAATGGTATGCATGGTTGATGTGCTTGCTAGATGCTTTTCACCTTTGGTTAGGATTTGCTTCATTTAATTTTTTGAAAAAACGTTATAACTCCACTTTCATGCATAGACATTATGTAATCACAGCCTATCGGAACTTTGTCCGTCAATGGATTCCCAGTATGGTGAAAACAGTAGGTCTGTCTATTGGACTAGCTACGTGTATTTTGATCGTCCTCTATGTGAAATACGAGTGGTCCTACGATCGCTTTCACAAAAACCCTGAGCAGGTGTATCGACTCCTATCTTCTGATATGATGGAAGGGAGTATTGAACATATGGATATGACTATGCCGATGAATATTATATCCAATATAAGAGAGGAAATAGGTTCAAACGGACATGCTACCATTGTGCAGCAGAGAAGAAGTTTGTTAGAGAGAGAGGGAAAAATATATGACGGTATTTCGACTATTCGTACTGATACCTCATTTTTTGATGTATTTACTTTTACTTCTTTGGATGGAACTGAGATTTCTATGCCTAGAGATCCCAATCAAGCTATTATCACATCTTCTTTGGCTCAAAAGGTATTTAAGGATACGGATCCCGTTGGGAAGATATTTGCCATTCAGGGATATAGGGATACTTTAAACTACATAGTAGCAGGTGTTATACAGGATATTCCTAACAACTCTCATCTCCAATTTGATTTAATTGTTCATCAGTCCCCCAAAGACATTATTGATGCTCAAAAGATAAATTTAAGCAAGACAATAGCCAGTAGGGGAGAACAAATATATGTCAGAGTATCTGACAACATGACGCAGTCGATGTTAAATGAAGATTTGGTAAGTGTAGTAAGCTTTTTTGAAAGAGAAGATCAACTTGCGTTTACTTCTCAGAAATTGACAGAGATACATTTGCGTTCTGCTTATTTGGGAGAAAGCGATAGGGGAAATATTTTCGAGGTATATGTTTTCTCTGCCATTGCGATGCTCATTCTTGTCATTGGGCTCATTAATTACATACTGATCGTACAGGCTGATTTTACCCGTAGAATACGAGAAATAGGAATTAGGAAATCTACAGGTGCTGCTCAATGGGATGTAGTTTATCAATTTTTAGCCGAAACAGGCGTATATATTTTGTTTTCTTTTCCATTGGTTGCTGTGTTGGTAGTTAGCTTATTGCCTGCATTTTCCACACTCATGGAGCGCCCTCTTACATTTGGGCTTTTATATGATGGGTGGATAATATTGTGTATTCCTCTAATAGTTATAGGTGCCATGATTCTTGGTGGGATTCTACCTGCCTGGCGATTTGCCAAAATACAGGTAACTACCTCTATAAGAAACGAATCTCATCCTTTATCCAAGAAACAATTTCTCAATAAAGGATTGTTAGTAACACAATTTTTTATCACAATTTCTTTAATCAGTTGTCTGGGTATTTTATACAAACAGATCACCTACACTCAAAAACGAGATTTAGGGTTTGAGCGGAATGAAAGAATGATTGTGAGAACCTGGAGACAAATCGAAGATATCATTCCATTAAAAGAGGCTATTGATCAACATCCAAATGTCCTACAGACGGCTACATCTCATTGGATGCCTGGAATATATCTTATGTCTACAAGAAGAGATAACCCTGCGAACCCCGATGAGACCATTACAGTACAGGCTGTGAATGGTGATTCAGAAATGCTATCCACACTGGGTTTAACATTGGTTGAAGGGAATAATTTTAGGAAAATACACAACCTAGATAGTATGGATAAATCTGACCAGCCTATGATTGTCAATGAATTCTTTGTAGAAAAATTACAACTCAATGACCCTATTGGCTATAAAATTGGAGAAGATCATGGATCATTGCAGGGGACAATCGTAGGAGTGGTAAAAGATTTTAATATGAAGGATCTATATGTACCTATTGTACCTACAATCATCAAGTATACGGATGCAGGTAAAAATATATTTATCCATTATAACAAGGGTAAGGAAGATGAAATGTTAAGTTTTTTACATGAAATTTGGCCTCAATTTGCTGTATACGGTGAACCCAATGTCATCTTCCTGGATGATCATC
>CAZZEC010000179.1:0-10762 GCA_964652565.1 uncultured Bacteroidia bacterium | reverse complement strand
TTAAAATTAACTCAGACGTCAAAAAATAGGAGTTTTCTTTATATTAGTTTATTCGGAATAATCATTATCTTCTTCTTACTACCATTGATTATGAGGAATCATGATTAATCATATAACCTTCAACCTATCACGTTATGAATCACATCTTATCTACCAGATCCAGAAGATTATTTTTAAAAAAGGCATTTGCGGGAATGACAGTAGGAGCTGCAGGAACCTATGTTTCTCTTGCTAGCAAAACTGATGAAGAACCTTTGAAAAAGAAAAGTGAAATTCGTATAACAAAGCTAGAGACCTTTAAAGTAAAACCTCGCTTTCTATTCCTTAAAATTCATACGGATGAAGGAATAATCGGATTAGGCGAACCCATAACAGAGGGAAGAGCTGATACTTGTGCGATGGCCGTAAAAGAGATTGAACCTTATTTAGTAGGTAAAGATCCCAGACACATTATTCACCATTGGCAGGCAATTTATCGACATGCCTTTTACAGAGGTGGACCTATCCTGACCAGTGCGTTGAGTGGAATAGAACAAGCATTGTGGGATATAAAAGGGAAAGCCTTAGGGGTACCTATTTACGAATTGTTGGGAGGACCTACCAGACAACGTATTAGGGTATATGCTCATGCTCGTACACCTGAATCCATTAAGGAAGCGAAAGCAAAGGGATTTACGGCTTTTAAGACGGGAGTGAAAAATTCCAGACAGTCAGGGATTATTGCATCTCCTCAATTTATAGAGGAAGCAGCTGAAAATTTTGCCAATTTAAGATCTGTTGTTGGTAAAGATGCAGACATTGGAATTGATTTCCATGGTGCTATTAGTCCTCAAAATGCAGCATTACTTATTCATGCTCTGGAACCCTATCAACCTTACTTTATAGAGGAGCCAATAAACTGTCAAAATGTAGATGCCATGGTAGAACTAGCCCAGCAAACACATATTCCCATTGCTACCGGAGAGAGAATATTCACAAAATGGGGATTTAGGGAAATATTGGAAAAAGGAGCTGCAACAATACTCCAACCTGATGTTTGTCATGCTGGTGGGATTTTTGAAGTGAGGTTGATTGCTGGAATGGCCGAAGCTTACTATGCATCTATAGCCCCTCATAACCCATTAGGCCCCATTTCGTTAGCTGCTGGCCTTCAGGTAGCTGCGAGTATCCCGAATTTTCTATGTCAGGAGCAGGTTACATTAGGAGATGGATATCTAAAAGAGCCTTTTCAAGTGGAAGATGGTCATGTTCCCTTACCTACCAAGCCTGGATTGGGAATAGAACTGGATGAAGATGCATTAGCAGATAAAATGGGACATGACTGGACAAATCCAGAAACGTATTTGGAAACAGATGGATCAGTAGTAGATTGGTAATTCTCAAGAAGCATTACCTTAGGGACTCACTTATCTATAAATGATCTGACATTAGCAATGGATACTATTAAGCACGATAATATTTTAACATTTAATTGCTCAAAAGCCCTTTTCATATACCACATTATTTACTGCTGAACCTTGCATTGGGAGGAACAAATGGAGGGAATACTGATCTCACTTCATTTCCCTCCCGTTTTGAAATAGATTATGTGAGAATATATCAGAATTAAAAATCGTCAATTTCTAACGTTGGTTGATCGTTGCATTTTCAACTACCAATTTCTCATTTTTCACTGGAGGTACACTCTTTAAATATTCATAGATAGACAGAATACTTGCTGTATCCAGCGGGGTATAGGGTCGCATAGGTAAGCTAATAGATGTACCATCAGGTTTTCTACCAAATTTCACCAGACTAATGAATTGTTCGGGTGTATAGTTTCCTATTCCCGTTTCTTTATCAAAGGTGATGTTGGGCGTAATAATTTCATTACCATCACCATCGATCATGACTGTACCTCCACCAAGATATCCTGCAGAAAGTGGGGGATCCAATTCATTGGTTTTGGTGATATCTTCCGAATGACAGGCATAGCAATGGAGTTGATCATTGACCAAATATTCGCCATAAGCTACAGGATTTTCAGGAGAAGGTTTTGAAGACAGGTTCTCTTTGTAAGGATGTGGCTTAAACGCAAAATTACTAAGTGCTTTTGTCAATAGAGAAGGCTTACACGGTACAGTAGGTTTTTGAGATGCTTGCACATCGGGATGATCAGATCTCAGATAAGCAATAATGGCTTCAATATCTTCTTGTGCCATATTGGGAAATTTAGGCATGTAAGGAGGAGCATATTGCCCATCTCTCTTAATACCTGTTCGCAGTAAATACGCCAATTCTCCATCAGAGTAGCTTCCAATACCATGTTCAGGATCTTGAGTAATATTTGGCGCATGGATCTCTCCAAATACTGCTTCAATATCCAGCATTTGTGTACCTTCTAGCACGCCATTTTCTGACATGTGGCAATGGCCACATAACATTAATGAAAGGTTTGCACCTTGTGAGACCTTTTCAGCAGTAACAGTCACGTTCATATCGGGAGCTTCTACCTTGTAAGAAGGTATCCCCTTGATTTGTACAAAACCAAGTATACCTGCTATTGCTACTCCAATAACAGCAAAAATGATTAACAGGATGCGTAGTACTTTTTTCATGTGTAGGTTGTGATAATTTGAACTTTATGTATTACAATTAATATTAAATTTAAATAATTAATTTGATATCTAATGTAAAAAAGGATTTTCCGTTATTTTTTGTTAACTCGCTAATGGAAAATGTGACTTTTATACAGTAATGCAATTTTTCTTTATCCACCACGTCGGAATTTTGCCATTCTAATTCTACTCAGAATGGGGAATATTATTGAGAGATCTTTTCTTAATGCCAGTCGATTATCCTAAATTGACCCTAATACGTGCATTATGAATTCCTCGAACACCACCACTTTAAGCTTATTTCCCGTATTACTCGTCCATTTTATTGGAATGTTGGGATATAGTCTTGTCATGCCTTTTTTAGTATTTCTTGTACAAAAATTTGGAGGGAATGAGTTTATATATGGATTGATGGGTGCCGTATATCCTGCTTTTCAATTAATTGGTGCACCTTTGCTGGGTAAGTGGTCCGATCAGATAGGAAGAAAACAGGTATTGCTTATTAGTCAATTTGGGACATTGTTAGCCTGGATGTTGTTCATTATTGCCTTATTTTTGCCCAGGACAACATTCCTTGACGTTAACAGTGAATTTACGGGTTCTTTTTTTCTGACATTACCCCTTATACTTCTATTTTTAGCCAGGGCACTCGATGGATTAACTGGAGGAAATATCTCTGTCGCCAATGCATATGTGTCAGATATCTCTAATGATCAAAATCGCAAAGCCAATTTTGGTAAAATGGCTATGGCAGCTAGTCTGGGATTTATTTTAGGGCCTGCTCTGGCTGGAGTGCTGGGAGCTACTCCCCTGGAAGAACTCCTTCCTGTATTCACTGCTGCTTTTATCTCACTTGTGGCATTATTTGTCATTCAGATTTTGCTTCCCTCGAGCGAATCCAGCAAAGTACAGCCTTTTTTGAAGACTTTTAAGCTACGAAAGCTTTTCAATATTGAGCAAAAATCTTGCTATGAATTGAAGAACTGCCCTGATAAAACGTTGAGAACAATACTGAAACTCCCGAGGATACCCAATATGTTTGCGATATATTTTTTTACTTTTTTAGGGTTCAGTTTTTATTATGCGGGCTTTCCACTATATGCCAGTACGACTTTACAATGGACCTCATTTGACTTGGGGATCTACTTTACCATATTGAGCGCAGCCATGGTATGTGTTCAGGGGCCCGTTTTGAGTTATTTGTCTAAACGAGTAGAAGATATCACGTTGGTTGTCGTTGGTAGTTTATTATTGGCCAGTAACTTTTTCGTATTAGCAACGGGAAATATAGTACTCATATATGTAGCCTTGGGATTATTTGCTTTGGGAAATGGTTTGATGTGGCCTTCTTTTTTATCCATGTTATCTCAGACGGGTGATAAAACGATGCAAGGAACTATTCAGGGCTATGCAGAAAGTATGGGAAGTTTTGCCAGTATCGTGGGGATGATATTTGGAGGAATATTGTTTGGATTAATTGGGGAACAAGTATTTTGGATATCGGGATTATTAATTGCGCTGGTAAGTGTATTGGCTATTTTCTTAGGGAGGAATATGAGAGCGGTTACAGTGGGATAAAAAGGGCTTATTTTAGCTTTAAAATACCATGATCTTCCAGGAATTTTTTACCTTCAATTTCATCTGACTCTACCAACTCCATTTGTAATTCATCCAGTTGAAAATTGTCATGAATCTTCATAGAGGAATCCGTAAGCCTGTATAAATCTGAACTAGCCGGTGGTTCTGCCCATTCCATGGTATAGTGAAAACCATCGATAATCAGTTGAGACGCTGGGTCCACTTTAAGGATTAAATAGTCGTGAAACAATTTTCTCGTACCATCAAACGAATCCCCTTCAAATTCAGATAGGAATACATAGACATCTCTTTTTCCCTTTTTAGGAACAAATGCCTTTTTGAGGCCATCATTTTTATAAATCTTCAGGCTGCTAAAATTTTTAAAGGCCTTGTATTTGATATCAGCTTTATGGGATTGGGTTACCAGTGTATAAATTTTCTCTTGTGCAGAAGCTGGTGTACAAGAGAATACCATTAACATGATCCCTAGAATATTTATTGACTTTTTGTTGTTCATCATCAAAATTTACACACATTATTGAATTGCAATTTTACTCAACTCTTTATCCATGTACAAGACTTTCATTCAACTAAAAAAGAAAACAGACATAGACCTAACAGTTGCTATTCTGCTCTTAACAGTCATGATGTATATACCCTTAAACGCACAGAATGAGGTAGCAAGAGGGACAGTATATTTAGATGTCAATAAAAATAATTTACGCGATCCAGGAGAACAAGGAATCATGGGGGTAAAAGTGTCTAACGGATTAGAAGTAGTGAAAACAAACGAGGGGGGTAACTATGAAATCAACCTCCGATCGGAGCAGACACTGTTTATATCCAAACCTGCCAATTACCGTATTCCTCTCAATGAAGTGCAGTTGCCTCAGTTTTATTATCATCACTACCCCGAGGGCACACCTGATATTGCAAGTTGGAGATTTAGGGTAATTGAGCCTACAGGGCCCTTACCAGAGAAAATAGATTTTGCTCTGTGGGAAGGTAGTGTACCTGATACCTTTAAAGCCATGGGGTTTGCAGATCCACAAACGGGTAATGATGAACAATTGGATATGATGCGTAAAGATATCATCGATCCACTATTTGAGAATCCATATGAAGCTCAATTCGGCTTGGTGGCTGGAGATGTAGTAAATGATGACCTTTCTCTCTACGAGCGCCATAACAGGTTGATGTCTAATATAGGAATTCCCATATGGAATGTGCCTGGAAACCACGACCTCAATCAGGAATCCCCCAACTATGAGTACGCTACACAGACATTCAAACGCGTATTTGGCCCTGACTACTACTCTTTCGATTATGGGCAGGTTCATTTTCTGGCACTTAATAATGTTGGCTTTATGGGAAGAGGGAATGGGTATATGGGTCATATTGATTCCACCCAAATGCAGTGGATTGAAAATGATTTGAAGGATGTCCCATCGGAGAAATTGATTATCATACTTACACATATCCCTTTGATCACTTATGCCAATAACCGAACCTTTCCCAAAGGCATCAATACGGATAACTTCGGGGAATTACTGGATATTTTGAAACGCTTTCAATTTGTATATACCATTGCAGGTCATGATACGAGCAATAGCTGGAAAGTAGAAGTTAATCATACGCATGGATGGTACGGAGCACCATTTATTGCACATACCTTAGCGGAAACAAGAGGTGGCGGCTGGGAAAATGGACCTAGAGATGAAAGAGGGGTACGTCCTGCAACGATGGAAGATGGTAATCCCAATGGCTATTATGTGTTCTATTTCGACGGAAACAAAGTAAGACCCAGGTTTATACCTGCCGGGGGAGATCCCACGGACCGACTGCGAATTACCTTGGCACCACAATTATTACCTATTAATTCGAGCCCTGAAAACCATCCATTAGGACTCGATCGTGGTCAGCAACAAGACTCGACATATGTGGTAGTCAACTTTTTTGATGGAGGAGAACGAGATGAGGTAATGATATCTCTGGACGCGAACGCTCCAGTTGCCATGGAATATGTAGAGCGAACAGACCCTTATTACGAACGGCTATTTCAAAAATATGAAGGGACCCCAGATCAGTATCGTTCACCCGCAGTATCGTCACACATTTGGCAGTTCTTGTTACCCAAATTGGAGCCTGGGCTACATGCTGTCAGGATCATCGCAAAGGATGAATTTGGCTTTGAAGATGAGGAGATCATGACGTTTGAAGTAGTTGAAAGTGATTGAGACTATGTATCAGATATCCAATTTAGCATTTCTTCCAATCACCCCATACAAAGGATCATGACCCCGGGGATATGTTCGATCTGTGAGCTTGATATCACGCCAGCGGTTAGATAATTCGAGTAACTGCTTAACCCAATGAATTCTTCCCTGATCATCCAAAGCGTGCCAGATAGCTACAGCTTTTTGTGGAAAACAACGATTGGAAATAGTAATGACTAAGGGAGCATCTGGTTTTAATACACGACTCAAATCCTGAAGTACTTCTATGGGTTGGGTAAGGTAATCAATGGACACACAGATGCCTGCTGCGTCAAATCGATCAGATACAAATGGAAGCTTGGGGTGTGTATTGAGATTTTGTACGACATATTCATTTAGTCTGGGATTGGCCTTCAGTTCTTCTTTATTCATACCCAATCCCACCACTTCCTGGTATTTAACTTCTTCGGGTAAATGGCTAATCCAACTAGACATGAGATCGAGAATTATCCCTTTGGGTGGAAAATACTCTCTGTATAATTGCGTAACTGCCTCAATGGCAGCATCATCAATATGCGTGACAAATCTGGGGGTTTGGTAGAAAATCTCGTCAGGAGATTCGTCGATACGTCGGAAAGCACCCGGTGGAAGTGAATCAGAATCGTTCATATATAGAAGTATTTATTATTTGTACGCATATGAACGGATTTCAACTAATTATTCATAAAAAAATCCCATATCATCTCCATCGAATTAAAATCTCTATTCACAACTCCAATCATACTTTTAGGAAGATATTGTATACCTCCAGGATAGGTATGTCCACCACCTACTACTTTCACAAAAATCGTGGAAGCACTATGTGGGCATTGCTGAAAGATCCAATTTTCTGCGTAGCTACTATCTCGTTTATTTTTATCAGGAATAGAAACAATCTCATAACTAGTATCACAACCATTCATCTGTGCGATGTGCTTCATCAAGGTTTCAATAGGTACAATGGTGGCTTCAGGGCCAAGATCTTTATTCTTCCACATATTAGCTGCCCCTCCCTCATAGAGAATAAGTGGATCTTTAGTACCATTAATGGCCAATACTGATATGGGGCGATCGTATGAATACGTTTCAAACATTGATTCGTTAAGGCTTGCCATTACGGGTGAAATAGCTGTAATACGATGATTTAATGTATCAGCAAGAAAAAAAGACATAATTCCTCCTCTGGAAGGACCTGTCAAATAAATTCGATCTGGATTACCACTCCATTGACCAATGGCTAGATCTATTAGATACTCAATGAACTTTACATCATTGGCATCGGTTTTATTTCTAGGACTATATGTGGGAATGTCTCCAGCATTCCAGCTTTTATTGATAGCTTGTGGATATATGATGACAGCACCCTCAGATACAGCTCTTTTGTTAAAAAGTATAGATGTCCGCTCAAATACCTTCGCTGTTCCTCCGCCTCCATGTAATGCAATAATAATGGGTAATTTTTTATTGGAAGTGTTGGGAGGGACAAAGTAAATATATTCTCGACTTGTATTATCTATTAGTATCGTTTGATGTTTCCCCCTGAATCGTTGAGGTTGCGAAAGACACGAGTTAAATAATAAAGAAGCAAGAGAAAAAGCAAATAGTGCAATTTTCATGATAGTGCTTAAGCTATGTTTGTTGAGGTATTAATAAAATAACATATGTAGTAATCTTCAAGAAATAAAAGGGCAATACAATAATTTATTTTGGATCCTTTGGTACAACCCCGTTTTTGTCTTTGTCAATTTCGGCATCCAAGGTATCTTCGATTTTAAAAAAGCAACAACTCCATGAAATCAGTTTAAACTCTTTATATCTTTCCCAAAGCTCTAATTTATAGTATGTCTAGGTGGATCATGAGTTAATTATTCAATATTGTCTGTACAAATTCGTCATTTGTAAATTAATTGACCAAACAATTTTAAAGAAATGGCTAAAAGAAATGTGTTCATCAAGTATGAAATCGAGATGTTTAAAATTCGAGAATCGACTTTATATTTTTTCCCCTTTTCTATTTTCATTCCACTCCATATACCGCTCATATAAATGATGCGCTTGAAGATAAGCAGATTGAGGACTCATAAAATGCGAAAATTCGAAAGTAATGGCTTTCTCTACACCAGCTGCCTTGGCAGCTTGAAGCTTTAGCAATAACTTTTCCCATTTGATGGGCAAAAATTTGATAGGCATGTCTCGATCAAAAGACTCAGCATTCGTCCAGCTATGTAGACCGTGTTTATCTGCAAGAGCTTTGTTAATACGTAGATAATCACTCAATTCGTGAAAATCCACGTGTCCATCCTGAAATGCTACGATATCTACGGCAGAAGAAAGACCTGACATGATTTCATTCCATTCTCGTTCATGCTGTTGGAGAGAAACGGATTCGGATTTGGTAAGTGTGGACTCTGAAGCGAGTAGTGCCTTTTTCCCGTCTATATATGGAGAAATTAGGGTAGGAAGGTTTTGAGAGACTGATTTACAGTGTTGACCTAGCCTGGCGTATGTCGAGATGATTTCTCCCACTTTCCTGCTTACCTCCTGGGTAATATACCATCCGCTAAATGCAGAATGATGACCATACTTTTCCCAGACTTCATCAATCACTCTGAGATTCAATTCTACTTCTTCTCCATATTTACCATTTACCCAATATTTCCCTGAGTCATAGATCCCAAAGTAAAACGCCAGTTCATGTTTTTCTGCCAATTTCAGAAACACATCAACCAAGTCAATAGGAGGGCGGTAACATCCTTCGTGGTTCATCAAAATATCTGAAGGGTAGGTCAACCATCTTCTATACCCACACCGTATGAGAATGACCGTGTCAATCCCCATAGTTTTCATATGCTCAAAATCCTTATCCCATTCTTTCATACCCCAATTCTGGTGGGGAATATCATGGCTAATTTCATCCAGGAATGTACCTGTAATAGGTACGGCAGGAAGATTGTGATTCATTCTATATGGTAATATATAGGAATATTATTCTTTTGAAAGCTTATCCAGCACACTCCAACATTGATATAACGCTCTAGGGACATGAAAACAGCCCTTCCATTTGCCTCCTTTTAAAGGCAAAAAAGGTTCTCCTCTCCGATTGAGATATCCATACCATTCTCCATATTCTTCATCGGGAAAATGTTTCCACGTATAATCGTGAACCTTTAGGAACCAGTCCCAAACTTTTTCATCTTTAGTATGTGCATATCCTTTAGCTAAAGCAACCAGGCTCTCTAGATGTACCCACCAAAGCTTCTGGTCCCATTCGAGTTGTAGAGGTGGAGCGCCTTTTGCATCCATAAAATAAAAAATCCCTCCGTACTCAAGGTCCCATCCATATCTTATTAACTGAAGTGCGATATCTACAGCGCGTTTGATTAAAGATTCATTACTCCTTCTGAGCCCAATATCCATCATAAACCACATAGCTTCGATTCCGTGTCCCGGATTAATCAGCCTCCCTTCAAAGGTGTCCAGATGTTCTCCTTCCGGAGTTACATACTCATAAATCAATTGGTCTTCCTCGTCGTAAAATACATCCATCACTTCTTCAATGCTGTGATCTAAGGTCCTTTCAACCTCTACCTGGTCTAATACGTGTTCCATTTCCAATACCAGATTAGACAGTATCATGGGGAGTGCAAAATCTTTTAATGGACGATTTCCCGTCGATTTCTCCCATTTTCCTTTTGGTTGCTTTTTTCTGTGAAGAATATGTTGAAAAGTTTGCCGGGCCAACTCTAACGCTTCATCGGACTCACTGGCTTTTGCATACTGACTGAAAGCCATGGCAGCAAAGCAATCAGAGAATATATTATAAGGGGAAATAAGCGGTACTCCTTGTCTATTTAGAGAAAAATAGAAACTCCCTTCGTCACTACGACCGTATTTTTTAATGAAATCATAACCGTTTTTTGCTGTTTTAATAAATACATCTTTTTGCTCCCATTCATTATATAACATACTGAAAGTCCATATCTGCCTTGCCTGTAGCCACATAAATTTATCTGTATCGTAGACATTTCCCTTCCGATCCAGGCAAGAATAGAACCCACCAAACTCCCAGTCCACAGAGTATTTAATCCAGAACGGTAGAATAGTATTCTCCAGTGTATCCTTATATAAGCTGGCAAGCCCGGTAAAATCTTTATTCATTTCGGGTAATTTTTAATATACGACAGATAATGGACCAAAGACTTCAGATCACATATAACAGTAATTAAAATTTCTCTAAAGAATTATCATAACCTGTGATGTATAAATCAAGTATTTTATTGTCCGTTGTCCGTTGTCCGTTGTCCGTTGTCCGTTGTCCGTTGTCCGTTGTCC
>CAZZEC010000178.1:0-10821 GCA_964652565.1 uncultured Bacteroidia bacterium | reverse complement strand
GCTTCATGGATATCTGAAGCTTTGTAATCAAAATCCGATTGCTCCCAATCTTGTTCAGACCATATGTGCTTCAATTCCATGTTCTTTGAGTTTTTGTCTTATTCGATAGATTTTTATGCGAGCATTTTCCTGAGAGATACCTAGCATTTCTGCAATTTCTACAGCTTTATACCCTTCAATTAACAGTAATATCAGTGTGCGATCAATTTTATTGAACCACTTCAGCACCCATTCCAACAATTCTTTGTTGGAAGATCCTGTAAACGTTGTGGGAGATGTATGAGTTTGTTCAGCAATAGCGTTCACTTTTTTCCTTTTATCCAGAAAAGTTATCCCTACATTGATCCCTACTCTGTACAACCAGGTGGAGAATTTGGCATCCCCTCGGAAGTTGTGATACGATTTCCAGGCTTGTAATAGAATTTCTTGTCGAAGGTCTTTGCGATCTTCCAAATGATCAGCATAAAGGAACACTAACTTGTTGATTAGCCCTTTATGCTGCTGTATCCGTTCTATAAACTCCTGTTCTTTGCTCACTACCTATGGTCGGCTTTCCAGTATTTGATCTATACATTTGATGCGTTTATGATAATCCTGGTAAATAGCAACCATGGAGTTTGTATTAATCGCAATAAATATTATCCCCATCGATAACTCATTGCGTAGTACATACAGTGTAACAACAGTGGCTAAGAGTAAAAACGCCGTTATCCAACGTTGATGTTTGATTAGATGCGCTCTTTTGGTGATGAGTTGCTCCGAAGATAGTTCTTGATAGGTATTTTTCCAATCACCTTTGCAGGAAAACGTACATTTCAGTCTTTTTAGTAAAATTTGGTTATTCATAATAATATGTTTCCTGATAGGTCTGTAAATGATACGGAAACGTTACACACTTGTAAAAAATTATTTAGCCAAGTTATGATACCCAAACGCATCTCGTCTGGCATAGTGCCCCACTACATCAAACATACGTTTAGCAGAGATAGTTTCTTTAAGATCTTTTACTGTCTATCTCGGTGCAGCAACCAAACTCAGTCCTACAGTTTTCCACTGGTCATTTACTTTCCTTAGAAAGCGATGTTGCCTAAACAAAGGATTGCCATTTCTCTTTTCAGTACAGGAAAGCCACGCAACATCCTGATGGATGTAAATGATCAAATCCTCAAAAGTGAATCCCTCAGAACTATCTTTTTCTCTGGAATCAAAATTATCTTTAAACCCTTTTCTTACTTGCTCCCAACCTACCCATGCATAGACAGTATTAGGGGTTGCCATAGAGAAGTAGACAACTGAATCATGGACATAATTGGTAGTCCATGCATCAAAATCCAGTTCGTAGAAGTATTGATTGTCTAATTTAACGAGTTCTTTAAGCTGTGCCTCGTCATCCTGGGCAAAAGCTAACTCATGACTCAATATACAGAGAGCCAGTACTAAAAATTTAATAAACTTCATCGTAGATTTGTAAAATCGGATGTTAAAGATTGCTATGTGTTTCTACGTGCTCATTTACAGCCTGTGGTTGATCAAACGCACCTATCTGCTGCATCAATGACATGCTATCAATGACAAATTTGTGTTTAACAGTGTCTGATATAGGGGGCGAGCAACGGAGAAGCAGAATATTTCTGATAACGTATGAGAAGGTGATATGCTAGTTATGGTTGCTAAAAGCCATATTAAGATATCGAATTTATCTGACTATAAGAACAGCTACAGAATTTCTTATTTTATCCAATCCCTTTAGGGCTATGTCTATTATTAGTATCCTGCTCTAGCGAGCCTAACTTACTTTGCATTCAAGATTGCAATACCTTTCTTCCTTTCCCCAGAAAGAAATTGAATTAGGAATCCGTGGAAACAAGTGGCTATCTAAGGATCTTGTGCGGGTTCTCCTTCGCTTACTCGTTCAATAAATTGCTTGCACAAATATTGAAAGGTGTGTGGGTTAGAAAACCAGGGATCGTGACAAGATCCTTCGATAGAGTAATATTCTGAATTGGGAAGAACTTGATGGTATTGTCGTATGTACTTGCTATGGCGACAGGGATTAAACTCTGTTCCCGCACCATCAAAAATTAGTACGGGTAATTTAATCGCTTGTAGACTGTCAAGAACTGGAGCAGTTCTCATACTGGACATGGTTTCATGTTGCGGAGCTCCTCTAAATAAAATGATATCCTTTTTAATAGGGACCACAAAAATTATTGTATCCCCATTCTCATCGATCCATCTCAATATTCGTTCATCTTCTAATTGTATCAGTTTAGGCTCAATATCCATTCGTCTATTGTGTGAATAATCAGCCTGCAAGTCCTCCGTCATTCCCTTACCCCGCCATTTTACTAGACCCGCCGAAAGTATAAGTCCTTTTACCCTCTCTGGATGAGCGTATGCATAAAGTAATGCGAGCAAACTCCCCCAGGATGACCCTGTAAGAAACACTTTTTTACCCTTCGAAAACTGATTTATTATCCTGTCTAAATCCTCAACGTGATCTTGCCAAATATAGGGTTCTTGAGACTCACTCATTCCACACCCACGTTGATCATAATAGATAAGTCTTCCCATGTCACTAAGTCCATCAAATTCAGGTCTAAGGTAATTATGAGTTGCTGCGGGACCTCCATGAAGAGCAATGATAACCTCAGGCTCTCCTTCAACTATCCAATAGGCGAGACGTGGGTAACCAGAAGTGTATCCATCCTGACTAAAAATGGGAATAGCTAATAATAGATAACAAACGAAAAGGATCGATTTCATGATGCAACGACAAATTATAGTATTTCACTAATATACTACGAGCTCATGCTCCAATCAATGGAGATATTAATCCCACTTGAGGAACACAGATAATTATGTCAAATTTCCCACTCTATCTTTATTGCTTAACAATGATAAATAATCACAGTACTTAGGTATTACTTAATACCATCCGCTGACTATCCTCACCCCTTTCTTCTTGATTAGTATTGACCTTAGAGAGAATTGCCTCTAACAAAGGAAGCATTCGATTCAGGCCACGCGTTTTTATAATAAAATTCCACAGCGGTTCAAACTTTTTCCAGCCCCCTGTATACAACAAATGCTTAAGTTTGTGTTTATGCGATTCATGTTTGAGGCTCGCCATAAGAATATTTTTCCAACTATAGAATTCGCGATATGCCCAGTCATACCCATTTTTTAATTCCTCAGCCGTGAGCTTTGTGGTTTTGTATACCACATGACGGGTATCATAGAGATCCCAATTATAGGTACTTATCCTTTGTTGTGCTTCCATATCTTTAAACAGTTTGGTACCTGGATATGGGGTCAGGATATGAAAAGTAGAAGTTGTCAAAGCTTGGTTGACTCCCCAATCTACTGTTCTTTTAAACACATCTTTGTCATCATCATCCAACCCGAATACAAAGCTTCCGTTGATCATCACTCCTAAAGAATGAAGCCTTTGTACAGCAGCCTCATAATCTTTCTTGAGATTTTGTTTTTTATTGCTCTGTTTCAGATTTTCCGATGAGAACGTTTCAAATCCTACAAACAAACTTCTCAATCCTGCTTCAGCGGCTTTTTCAATCAAATTACCACGCAAAATAGCATCTACGGTAGAAGCGCCCTGAAACACTCGGTTCATACCGCGCATCCCTTCAAATAACGCTTTGGCAAACTTCGCATTTCCCAACAGATGATCATCCAGAAAATATAAATGCCTACCTGGGAGTCTATCAATCTCGGCCAGTGCATCGTCTATCAGTTGTGTATAAAAAGATTTTCCCCCTTCAAAAAATGCGTCCTTATAACAGAAATCGCAGTGATGAGGACATCCCCTGCTAACAACAATAGAATTCGGAACCAAATATCGATCCCGTTTGATAAGATCTCTTCGTATAGGAGGAATGGCTGTAAGGGTACGCATCTTAGAGAAATAGATATGCTTAGGAGTCTTATTTCTGAAATCCATAAGAAACTGGGGGAAAGTCTCTTCTCCGGGTCCGATACATATAGTATCAGCATGCGCTAGGGCTTCCTTTGGAAGAGAAGTTACATGCAAGCCTCCTAGTGCTACATGTGCACCTTTGGCTCGATAATGGTCTGCGATTTGATAAGAACGATAGGCGTTAGTTATATATACCTGGATGATGACCAAATCAGGCTCATCATCCAGATGGAGTCGCTCTACATGTTGATCCTGCAAATCAATCTCGTCATCATCAGATAGGTAAGCGGCAAGGGTTGCAAGACCCAATGGAGGGAATAGCGAATATTTGATAGGTCTCCAGAAGGGACTTTCGGCCTCAGCAAGCGCAGGGAGAATCATTTTTACTTTCATTGTTTGTAGGGTTTTTTGAGGATGAACATTCTTCGTAGACGGATCTCAAGCCAGGTGTTGAGGAGTAAAATGATCGCCATTACCCAGGCACTCCTTTTTTCTTTTTTCATATGAGATCTAGTAATTTTTTTAAATAAAAGTGCTTTTAATTTAAAAGTAAAATGCCAAAATTTTTTGTCTATGAGATGAAGTAGTAAGTTGTTTGACAAGTGTGAAAAGTCATCAAATGTCATTGGAAATGAAAAATGAAGGGAAATATAAATGTTACAACTACAGCCCATAGTATATATATAGGTAAATAGCTTGCGATAGAATCAGCAATAGTATGCGTACCGGATTTCCGCCTAAGTATCTGAAACAGATCAAAAGAGACTATCAATAAATGTGTGAGTATGATGAGGTTACTTCCCAATACAGCAGTACGATTGGGAGTAAATCCCCATTCTGAAATTCTGAAAATGATCGCAGATAGTGCAAACAGGTTTACAACAATCGTAACAAGAGAAAGTACAAAGAGAATTCCTTGATCGATTAGATGTTTGGGCATCTTAGAAGTCTCAATCATGGAAAAAGCGATAATAGCCATAACACCTATTAACAGCAGATTGAATATGAGTAAAAACTGCCTGTCTTGGTAGAGATTTTGATCTGAAACGATGATAGCGATAATATAAACTATCAGCATAATCAAGACTAACGGGCTGAATATTTTTGCTATTACAGGTGAAACTTTACTTACGAGTTGAGGATTGTTTTGTATGACGTACGTTCCAACAATGGGAGAGGCTACAATACCCATGAGTCCGATATTTTTCATATACCAAACTTCTATACTGTAGCCAATGAGAGAAAACAGTGCGATGGTAATTCCAGACAGGATAAAGCCTGCAATTAATATAACTGTAGTAATTACCACTAAATCGCCATTGTATTTCAGGTATTGAAGCCTTTGTGCATAGCTGGTAAACCGATCACCAGAATAGGCAAATCCCAATATGGCCCATATGATTAAGGGTAAGTGAAAGCAAGAAAGTATAACTGTATCACTCGTGTCTTTAAATGGGATGAGATGTATGAAAATAAAGGAAATAGCTAAAACGGAGGCAATAAATACGATATCTTTTACTGGAAGCTTGTTTTTCCATATAAAATAAGAGGTGAGCATCGGTAAGAAAAGAAAGCTGGCATTTCGCAGGAAGAAAACGTCCTCCTTCAGAGCGAGTATTTCAGGTATTTTTATCAAAAATCCTGCAACTAGTGATGCGAATATTACAAACAGGATATCTCTGACTGTTCCTGTGTGAAAGGTCGGGGACTCATAATTCAACCTCTCAAACCAGTAAGTAGCGATTTTATCATCAGCAATCTGAGGATATAAGGTGTCATAAGATCGCTTGAACTCGCGTTTATTGGAACGATACATCTGTTCGAGCAAGCGGGGGTTTTCCAGATTGTTTAAAATTTCTTCCTCCATGATGTTATTTGTTTAAGGTTAATCACATGCTTGTATCATTTTAAAGGCAATATAATTAAAAGTACTTTTAAATTAAAAGTGAATGGATAAAAAATTATTGTAATAGCTGTTCTATGGCTTTAATGTGACGTACGAAAGCCTCTCTCCCTGTATCAGTTGCTGCATACTTTGTATGTGGCTTTTTACCTAAAAATTCCTTTTCAATAGTAATGTACTCTTTCCTTTCCAACGCCTTGATGTGTGTGGCCAGATTTCCGTCTGATACCCCTAGCAACTCTTTGAGCGTGTTGAAATCTACATAATCATTTACTACCAGTGCAGACATTATCCCAAGCCTGACCTTATTTTCAAATGCTTTATCGAGATCTTTGAGTATGTTTTTCACGTGCTGTACTTTTTATGCAGTATCCACCCCGACGCAATATTTAATACCCCAAATCCCAATGCCCATATCCACAAACCCCACGCTATCCATTGCATAGCCATTAAGCCTAATATTAATTCAGCAACTCCCATGACAAATACCTCCCCAAAAGTATATTTGCTAGTATTGACAAGTGCCAATCCATAGAATATCAATGTAAGAGGTGCAACTAACCCCAAATATCCTCTAAACAAAAACATGAGACATACAATCCCTCCAACAACCAAGGGAAGGAAAAAATTGATCAATGCTCTACGACTTTGTACATCCCATAATTTTTGATCCCGCTTTTTAGCTTCTTTGGCTGAAAAGAATATCACAGCACTGAAAGATAGGGTAATGGTAATCAGTGCATTAATGAGTAGTAAAAATTGATGTTCACGAGAAATACTCACTGCTTCGTATTCCAGGGGGTCCCAGTGCATGTAGACGGATCGATAGGCAATATATACACCGATCAATGCAAATATACCTGCGAATACACCGGAAAGTCCTCCTAAAGACCTGAATCGAGTCGATCGATTCATGATATCCCTGATCTGTGCAAGATCTTCTATGTATTTATCATTATCCATAAAAAGAACTTTTATTTACAAAGTAATCAATAAAAATGTATTCTCACAAAAAATATTTACTAAGCTCAATAGGTACAACAATATTATTTAATGCTTTCCTATATAAATTTGGGTTTACACAACCGGATAGAACAGATGCTTCAATATTCGGTCCTATTCCTGGTTGAACGCCTTCAGCGTTTCATTTACTCCGGAGGAGTTGAACCATGAATAGCCGTGCTATTCCACCCAGCACCAATCCTGGAGGGATTGAACACATTGACAAAAGAGCAGGTTTAAACCTGAACTTATTATTTAAAGTTCCCATCCCTTTCTATAATCCCTGGTAAGGTATTGATTCGCTTCAGGAATATTAGTAATCTTCATTTGTTTTTCGTCAAATTCGATTCTCTCTTTGGTTCGCAACGCAATAGCAGCGAGATTTATGGTATCCGTAATGGTCTGAGCATACAGAAAGCTACCGGGAGATTCATTTTGTTCGAGGATAGCTCTAGACCAAATATCTGAGTTGAGTTCGTTTGATTCTTCAGGTAGTTGTTTATCACCTGAATAGGCATTCATCTTTTTCGTTGGTATAATCCTGGGGGCCTCTCCCCTAAATCCAGCTAATATTTTTCCCTTATCACCTACAAACATCATCCCTTCATTGGGAATGTCTTCACCATCTTCCGCTAACTCTTCAGGTGCAAAGGGCTTCATTCCTCCATCATACCAAAATAAGTCAAAAGCAGGAAGCGTTTTTTGTTCGGGGAATTTAAAACGAATCATCGAAGAATGTGGAAAAGCGACGTCGTTATTGATCCACTTGCATACATTATCTTCAACCTCACGCATGGTTGTACCATAGGCTTTGACACTGACAGGGGAACGATCTATCCCCAGTTTGGTAAATAATGGAAAAAGACTATAATGCCCCATGTCTGCAATACTTCCTCCTCCAAAGTCATACCAGCCCCGGAAAACATTATGGGTATAGTTCTTGTGATAAGGTCGGTCAGGGACGGGTCCAAGCCATAATTCCCAGTTAAATCCCTTTGGAATGGGCATGACCTCCTGAGGTTTAGCCGGCCATTGAGGCCAAACAGGACGGTAAGACCAGTTATGGATTTCTTTTAGCTTGCCGATTATTCCATCATCCATCCATGTTTTGATCAGGTCATACCCAGGCCTATATCGCCAGGCTAGCAGATGGGTAATTACTTTATTTTTTTGTGCGGCATGAATTGTTTTTCTTCCTTCCATCAGACGATTGGCGATGGGTTTATGCGTGATCACATGTTTTTTCTTATACATGGCAGCGATAGCAATCGTTGCGTGGAGGTGATCTGGAGTCATTATCTTAATGGCATCTACATCTTGTTCCTTCTCCAGCAACTCTCGAAAATCTTCATAAGCCGTACATCCTTTATATGAACCTGATGGCAGATTATTGGCATAATACTGGTTCACATATTGTTGACCTACATCTCTACCTCCTGCAATGCCCTCTATTCCTTCTCCCCAACTAGGATCGTTCAGTGTCGCTCGAATACTATTTCTGATTCCATGTGGCGACCAATCGAGATAATCAGTAGAATATGTATTGGGATCACATACAGACACGACTTGTATATGGTCGTGTTGTAGGAGTCTGGGCATTTCGCGAAGGCTTTGTGTCCCACATCCTATCACAGCCACATTGATTTTATCGGAGGGAGGTGTTTTGCCCATTCCAGCAATGACTCGACTTGGAACTATACTCAGACCTGCTGTAGTAGCAACAGCAGCTCCAATGAAATTTCTTCTATTGATGTGAGATTCTCTTTTCATGGGGTAGTATTTGGTGAATAGTAGTACATAAAATACTAAGTTTATCTGTGAAATTCCAGACGGAACACTCCAAGTTGTATTGTATAAATTAGAAAATAGTCAAACTCAATGGAGTATTATGCCATCAACGTGGCTTTATTTGTTATTTTGCCAAAAAAATACATTGAAGCTTTCGTCCACATTCTACTTGATTTGGGATATAGGAGTCGTACTCATTACAGTGGGACTGGCAGTGTATATTCCCATTTTTGATCTCTTTTATCCGGAATTGAAAGGCTTTCCATTACAAAAGCAGATTTTCATCTCTCTTTTCTTCTTATTTGACATCATATTGATGATGTATAGAATCCGTGATAGAGAAGGAAGCGTGGAACCTGGAATACCTAGAGACATTGAAGAATATTGGAAGACATGGGGGGTTTTTGATATAATACCCTTGATT
This sequence comes from uncultured Bacteroidia bacterium, assembly GCA_964652565.1. GTDB lineage: Bacteria > Bacteroidota > Bacteroidia > J057 > J057 > JBCCTX01. The sequence continues at coordinate 1,767 of CAZZEC010000178.1, read as the reverse complement.
CCTTTGGGATTGATATTGGGTGCTAATACCTGGGGGCTTGTACGTCTGGTAAAATTAGTGCGGGTAGTGCGGATCATATACTCCTGGCGACATCGATTTTTTTGGGTACAGAATCACGTGCAATTATTTTTTGTCATTTTCTCTATGTTGTTAGCTACACATTGGGTTGCATGTGGATGGTTGCAAATACACGGAATAGATCAGACACTGAACCAGGAACAAAATTATATTGAAGCATTGTATTGGAGTGTAAGTACAATTTCTACCGTTGGCTACGGAGATATAGTACCTGTAAATAGAAAAGAAAAGCTATATGCAGTGAGTATTATGATCCTGGGATGGGCCTTTTGGGGATATCTCATAGGGTATTTAGCAGGAATTTTATCCAAAGAAGATCCTGCTGGAACTAATTATAGGGAAAATTTAGAAAGACTAGCACATACGGTAAAGACGCGTGATCTACCCTATGATTTACAACGAAGGATTTATGAGTATTATACATATATCTGGCAAAAAAGATCGGGTTATTTTGAACAGGATTTTTTAAGGGACTTGCCTGATGGATTAAAGAGAGAAGTATCCTTATATCTAAAAAAAGATGTGCTGGAGAAGGTTCCTTTATTCAAGGGGGCGAGTGATACTTTTTTGAAGGAGGTTTGTGTATTACTACAATCGAGGGTTGTCACACCTGGAGAGTTGATTGTCAAGGCAGGAGAAGAAGGGAAAGCAATGTTTTTTATCTTAAGGGGTGAATTGGAAGTAATAGCCCCTGATGGAGAAACACTGGGTGTTATGAAAGAAGGAGATTATTTTGGAGAGATAGCTTTATTTACGGATCATCCTCGCACAGCTACATTGAAGGCAATAAATTATTGTGATCTCTATTCCCTGAACAAGCATGCATTTGACTATGTAATAAAACGTTATCCCGAAATTTCCAAGAAAATAGAAAAAAAGGTACGTGCCAGGGTAGAAAGAACACATTCATTTGAAATGTAGGGATTTGGACTACGAATGATAAAAAGACCACAGACGACATATCTCAGTTGTTCAAAATCACTACATAGTAATTAGATATCGAAATACAAAAGTTCTCACATTGACTCAATATCGCAATATAACCATTCAACAATATCTCAATAAGCACAATTCAACAATATCTCAATATGACCATTTTACAATATCACAATACTACAATGCCCACCATATCACAACCCCTCCGATTTTTCCCTCATCTCTCTTCTACGCATAGGCATAGAATCTATTAAAGGATAGAGATCTTCTAAATCAATGTCGTTGGCTATCTGGCGCTTTTTTTCTCCCCCATCCTTTCCAATAAGTAACAAGGTATTCTGATCTGCTTGGATACGGTACCTGGTCCTTATCGCTTGAGCAGATTCTTCGGATATATTTTGATCTCCTACAAAACTGTCACCCGTTTTCAAAAAGTGAAAAACCTTGATATCCCGATCCTCTAACTCAGGTTGATCCTCTTTCAATTGTGTCAGGAGCCCCATATACTGTTTGTTGTCTTCGGAAGGTGAGAATATCAATATAAGGCGATTTTTCCACTGATAATCAGATAAATCCAGCATGTATTGTGCTTGTGTAAACATTGGAAAGGGAAAAAAACTGCAAATAATGATGGTATACACAGACTTACTCATATTACTTTATACTATAAAGACTTATGCTACACATAATGTTTGGGGGAGAGAGTGATAATTTAGACGACAGACGACAGACGACAGACGACAGACGACAGAC
>CAZZEC010000177.1:0-10828 GCA_964652565.1 uncultured Bacteroidia bacterium | reverse complement strand
AATACCTTCTTAAATAAATTTGGATGATGCATTATTCCGAAGGGGTTTCAGGTAATTAGACACTCTTATTCACAGAATTTTAAAAAATTGTTCGTATAAGAACGAATTTTATAATATATTCTCATCGAGTGATGTAATCCTCTGGATACATAATTAGAAATGTTAGATTATTCTTAATTGCTCTTTGTTTTCAACCACTAAACGAGTTACGTAAAGGTTGAATCTGGTCATATTGAGCTTGTCAGGTATAGCTATACGAAAGGATATGCAAAATATCCTGGTACAATAATAATGTCAATATGGGAAAAATTCCTAATAGAAAAGGTTTCAAAAAGTACTTTGATATACACGCACCAGTTTTTTGGCCGGCAAGTATATTGATCGTTTTATTTATCATCATTACGCTGTTGGTAGGAGACCCCATGACGGAGATCTTTGTACAGATTCAAAATAGTATATCTGATTATGCTGGATGGTTTTTTGTATTGGTAGTCAACCTGTTTTTAGTTTTTATGCTATATCTGGCATTTAGTAAATTTGGTTCCCTGCGTCTGGGCGGTAAAGATGCTAGGCCTGAATTTAGTACCAGTGCCTGGTTTGCTATGCTTTTTAGTGCAGGCATGGGTATCGGGATTCTATACTGGAGCGTTGCAGAGCCCATAACACATTATCACGAACCTCCTATTGGGAATGCGAATACAATAGATGCTGCAAGAACAGCAAATGCTTTCACATATTTACATTGGGGATTACACGCATGGGGAATTTATGCCTTAGTGGGACTGGCATTGGCATTTTTTGCATTTAATCGTAAGCTACCGCTAACGATACGTTCCGTATTCTATCCTCTGTTGGGAAAGCGCATCCATGGACCTATTGGTGATATTATAGATATTCTGGCAGTAGTAGCTACGTTGTTTGGATTAGCTACCTCTTTAGGGCTAGGTGTACAACAGGTGAGCGCTGGTCTCAATCATTTATTTGATCTTCCGGATAATGAAATAACTCAGGTTATACTCATTGTCATTATCACTTCTATGGCCACCGCTTCAGTTGTATTAGGGATAGATAAAGGAGTCAAAGTACTGAGTGAACTAAATATCCGATTGGCTGGGATATTTCTCTTATTTATGGTAATTGTTGGCCCTACGTTGTTCATTTTTGATTCATTTATCCAGAATACAGGTTATTATTTACAGAACTTGATAAGGTTAAGTTTTTGGACAGAATCCTATAATCAAACTAGTTGGCAAAATGGATGGACCGTATTCTATTGGGCATGGTGGATTTCCTGGTCCCCTTTTGTGGGAATGTTCATCGCAAGGATTTCTAAAGGTAGAACTGTGAAAGAATTTGTGTTGGGGGTATTAATTGTCCCTTCTATACTCACATTCTTTTGGTTAGCTGCTTTTGGAGGGTCTGCGCTTTATTTGGAGCTAAACAGTTTAGGAGATATTACTTCAGCAGTTGATCAAAATGTTGCTACAGCACTATTTGTGATGTTGGAATCTTTTCCCTTTTCCTTTATAAGTTCTTTGATAGGGGTATTGCTAGTTACAAGCTTTTTTGTCACTTCTTCTGATTCAGGTTCTCTGGTAGTAGATAGTATTACAGCAGGTGGAAAACTTGATGCACCTGTCGGCCAAAGGATTTTTTGGGCGAATGCAGAAGGAGCTGTCGCAGCAGTCTTGCTCCTCGGTGGAGGATTAACTGCATTACAGACTGCGGCAATTACTACGGGGCTCCCTTTTGCGTGTATACTCGTAATCATGTGTTACAGTTTATATCAGGGATTGCAAAGAGAATATGCAGAATGGCAGGAATCGGTTAAAGTAAAAGATCGGAGATCCTATGAGAAAGTGATCGGAGATCTATTATCCAGAAGGGGAGTGGTACAGAAAAAAGAAGAATAATTTTAAACACAAGTTCCAATGAAAAATATACTTGTTGCGCTTGATCTTACTAACATGGATGATATCCTGTTAAGATATGTGAGCATCCTCTCGAATATATTATCCATCGAGCAGATACATCTCATGCATGCAATAGAAATAGACCCTCAAGCGGATGAGATCACGCATTTGTTACCAGATCCCGATATTTCGCTGGAAACACTGATACAAGAAGAGATTGAGTCAAAGCTCGAACAACTAAAAATTGAACATAAAGAGTTTAATATTCCTGTACAGATACATATACATCATGGTGATGCAACCTTTTCCATTCTAGAATGGGCACAAGCACGACAAATAGATCTGATTGTGTTGGGGAAGAAAAGCAATTTTAGGGGATCGGGAATTTTCTCAGGGAAGATAGTCCGGTTAAGTCATACAGGTGTACTATTTATACCAGAAATAACCAAAAACTCACTGGAAAAGATTTTAGTGCCAATTGATTTTTCCACAGATGCTGCTAAGGCCTTAGAACAAGCATTGAGCATAGCTCAGCAAATCGACGCAAAGGTATACACACTGCATGTATATAAATTACCTACGACCTATTTCCCAGCTTTGAGCAATACAGAATCGATACATCAAAGGACTATAGATCGGGTAAGCAAAACGTATCAAAAATTTTTATCAAGTATAGATCCAGAACTCAGTCAAGATGATGTGCCCTGTGAATATAAAGTAGATGGAGGGGAAGGAATCGCTTCACATATTTATGAATATGCTTTATCTTTAGGAGCAGACATGATCATTATCGGTTCAAAAGGGAGGACCAATGCTTCTGCTTTTTTAATTGGCAGTGTTGCTGAAAGGCTCAGTATACAGGATCAATACATCCCTTTGATGATAGTAAAACCCAAAGAAAGACAGTTAACTTTAATCAAAGCATTACAACAACTATAACCTAATCATACTACAATACCTGTTACACATGATCAAGCATTTAATTCTTAACCGTTGGACTGGCGTTAACCTTCGATATTCTGTAGAAGAAATAGCTGCATTTATTTCAAAGTATCAACCTTCTTTATCACAAACCGAGGAGCAAATTTGTAAATGTATCAGAGATGTTTTCAAGGCAGCTCACACTACAGGAAACTTTGTTCTGATTGCTTTAAATGAAAAGGACAAAATGGTCGGTGTATTAGTAATCAGTTCTGGTGATATTGAAAATAACGAGTATACTATACCCTATTTCGTGACGAATTTTAGGAGAAAGAAGAAAAAGCATCAACAGGAGATACTTCATTTTGCATTGAAATGCTGCGTGGGAAATTTGTGGTTACCTCTAAAAAATTCGACTATTGAAACGGGTGTTTTTGAACAACTAGGCTTTTTGCACAAAGATTCCTATATGTATCTCGAGAGAAATTAACTGAATGTACATCAGAAAGGCTACATGTGTTGAGTGTTCTTCTGATAAATGCCGATATTCAGGGTCGACATGCATGTCTGATAATATAAAACTCCTTTGGAGTAACGTCATCCAAGGATGTATACTCGCTGGTGTAGAGATATTGTGTCTTATATTTACATATTTCATTATTTAATGTGTTCAATCCTTCCAGGATTGGTGCTGGATGGAATACCATGGCTATTCCTGGTTTAACCCTTTCAGGGTTTCTGAAACTCCGAAGGAGTTAAACCAGGAATAGGACCGGATATTAAGCCATCTGTTCTGTCCGGTCGAGTACACCAAATTTCTATCCGAAAGTACTAAACAAATTATCTCAATGCTTAAGCACAAATACAGAACATGTAATAAAAAAATATGGACCTGATATAGGTCCATAGTATATAACGATGATCGTGTCTTACTTCAATTCTACTTCCTGAAATGTAAGAAGCCCCAGTTCAGGTATTGTTTCTTTCCAGCGTCAATCCAGTGCTCCAGGCCCTTTTTCATGTTTGTCATGTATTCTTGGCTACAAGAAGTACTTAGCTCATCATATTTTTCTTCCAACTTTTGCAAGACATTACTGTAATGATTGACAAGCTGCTCAGGCATTTCTTTTATGTCAAGTTCTTCCCAGCCTAATTGACGGGCAAAACTTTTATACAGTTTTACAGAACCCATTTCTTTGAGATGGATTCTGGCCAATACCGGAGCGAGTACATCTTCTGGACAATTGTCGCTTTGCATAGGGTCCGAAAATATAAATTGACCTCCAGGCTTTAATACCCGGTGTACTTCTTCAAAAACTTTACGTTTTTGATCACTATGGAGAATGGCATCTTCACACCAAACTACGTCAAACTGTTCATTTTCAAATGGAAGATTTTCAAAATTACCAGCAATCACTGAAATCCTCTGATCTAATCCTAAAGAGACATTCTTTTTCTTATTTCTGTCATTTTCTACCTCACTTAAATTAAGACAGACAACCTCACAAGGATAATGACTAACGAGAAAACGTGCTGCACCACCATATCCCGCACCTATATCTAATATTTTCTTTTCCTTATCCAGGTCGTGAATCATTCCAGCCATAGTCTCTACAGACCTTTTACTGGCAGTAGAGATAGGGTCACCAGGTTTATATATCCCTATATGAATGTCTTCGCCTCCCCATACCTGAAAGTAAAAGTTATCCGCATCCTCGCTGTCGTAATAGTCCTGGGTTATATTAACCAGATTTTCATTTTCTGCCATGATATTGCTACTCGAATATTTTTCTTAGTTTAAATCGTCTGATTCGTCGCCATATGTTTTTTCTGCGATATGTATGAGAAAGTCAGGTTCTCCCTCCACTGTGTGTGTCTCCTGGAAATCACCATAAGTAGTAACTTTTTGGAAGCCTACTTCTTTGAGCAAACGTCTTACATATTCTGCTCTCAAAGGATACATATTTAAATGGTACACAGAATTATCGGGGAATTCATATCTAAACCTCGCCAGCCCATCATCTACATGCTCAGGTTCTGCTTTTACCTGTTCTCCTGCATAGTAATAGGTGTGTTTAGTAGAAAATCCATTATCCAAAATGGAATCGTAATTTCGCTGGTCAATAATCAGAATTCCATCATGACGAAGCGCAGAGTAAAATTCAGCTAGTGCTTTTCTTCGATCATTTTCCGAAAACAAATGCGTAAATGAGTTCCCCAGGCAAATCACTGCGTCATAACGGCCATAGACACTGCGGTTAAGCCATCTCCAATCAGCCTGTATTGTACGAAGTACATGACCATATTTCAATCCATTTTCAAAGGCTTTAGCCAACATGGTGGGACTGCCATCCGCACTTGCTACCTCAAATCCTGCATTCAGAAGCCGGATAGAGTGATATCCTGTACCCGTTGCAACATCTAGCACTTTCCGCTTATTTCGTATTTCGAGCTCTTTCATGAAAAACTCTCCCTCGCCCTTTGAGCGCGCTTCCCAATCAATTAATTCATCCCATTTCTCAACAAAACCACCCACATATTCAATCTTGTAATGATTCGTATCGCGCATCTGTGTAGGATTGGAACCATAATCCTGTTTAAATTCCTTTGAAAATATATCTTTCATAATGTTTATTTAGTTTCAATAGAAACATTTTGATAAATATGTCTATTTAATCAATAAGATTCAAATTAACTTATTATTAATATAGTGTGTGTGTATATTAAATTAATTTGTATACGAATTAATTAGTATAAAACGGAATGTATCTCCTTGTATATTTCCATCCAGAGAAGTATATGTATTTTCAGTTTAAATGATGTGTTAGTAAACCCTTTGGATACAGAAATGGGATAATGTTGTTGTAATTTACATTTATACTTTGTTCTCTGACATACTCCTTTATAGAGATAGGTTAAGCGTACTTTTCCTTTACCATGCTAAAGGTTTCTCCTTTGCCTTTTGAATAGACTCAGTGATGTGTCAACGTGTTTTGTAAGATAATTTCCTCCAGCACAAAGTGTCCGGAAATTCAACCCTAAGTAAGTACTTACTGAGACAATATTATTTAATACTTTCGGATAGAAATTTGGGTGTACTCGACCGGATAGAACAGATGGTTCATTATCCGGTCCTATTCCTGGTTTAACCCTTTCAGGGTTTCTAAAACTCCGAAGGAGTTAAACCAGGAATAGCCGTAGTATTCCACCCAGTATCAATTCTACAGGGTTTGAACACTTTGACCAAAGATATATTTAAATAAGTCATATTAACTTACGCTAGTACAGGAAAATTATTCCCCTGCAGCGAAGGAAAGTAGTTAGGAGAGGGTCGAAGAATCCGAAATGTAAATATATCGGTGGACGTCAGGGGGTGATTATATAGCTATAATAACAATGTTATTGTCTTTTCTTGTATATTCACCCTCCTACACCTCCCTCTCCATCTACACGAGCAGCCCTGCAGGGAGGAAATTGAGTTATGTATATCTAAATATGTTGTACTACTTATATTAAGTTGTAACAATATGTTTGTTGAAAGATTGAATGAGCTGAATAAATTCTTCAGAAAATGTATGGACTTGTTGTATGAAATTATTGTCTTCCACCCTTCCCAGTACAGCCTCCATTTCAAGCACTGAATCATAAGTAAGTTTTCTGAAAGGGTTCTGATAATCTTTATCTCTACTTTCTATTGTGCGACGTTCTATCGTTTTTTGTATGTCTATACAGGATGATAACCATTGTTGCCAATCATCCTCCGTTGTTTCGGAAAGTGATTTGTGATGTAGTTCAAGCAGGCTTGCTAATGCATATTCAGTGTTTTGTATTGGATATTTTTCAAATACCTCGTGATATTGTTGATGGAGTTGCGCCCAGGTGCTAATGCTCCTTTCTCGGATACGCGTTTTGATATGTTCCAGGTCCTGGTGACAGATTAATTGGCCTCCGAGGTTCATCCATTTACCTCTTTTCGTTACCTCAAGATTTCTTGTAAGATCCTTCCAATGGGTAAAGTGCTGTGATTTAGCATGATAAATCAATGTTTTCACAGCATAGTAGTGGATCATATCACGGTAGCATAAGAATGCTTTTCTTGCTTTTAGTATGATGGACTTTCTCTTTGATGATTCATGCATTTCGCCAAGTACCTCTAGTGTATCGACGAGCTCTGGCTTTTCATGTATGAGCGTCCTTCCTAGTATTTCTAAATCTTCTGAGCTATTGTGATCCTCATCTGGATAGCGGTTGAGATATGCTTTAGCTATGTAAATAGATATTAGCTTCATTGCATCAAACATTTCAGATATAGTATCTGGAGCTAAATAGTCAAATACTATTTCTTGTTGTTTCAACATCCGTTTATCTCTGGCACCGTATTTCCATGCATTTCTCGTGAGGGCATACATGTTGTACATCATCCAGTAGGCCGGCATGATTTGTAAAGCATTCTCGGTATTAGAGACGAGTGAAAAAGGGTAGGGGATGTGTAATTCCGCGGGATAAGCTCCTTTTGCCAGAAGTACATAAGAGGCAAAGCGGCTATTGTGTTTGATATTAACGCACAAAGCAGGCCAAAAACCTCTTCCAGCTACCATTTCGCCATCTGCACCCCGTGAGTTATGATTAGAACCCAGTGTGGCCCCCGCAGCGATATTACTTTGGCCCATGACAATGGCAGCACAAAGGAATGAATTATTGTGATGTTGCTCATGCGAAGGGAAGATCAATGAATTCAGGACTTCACAGCAAGAAATGGTTGAATTATCTCCGAGGTAAGAATTGATCAGCCTTGCACCATATTTCAGACAAGTATTTTCACCCATGATAAACCTTACAGCTTTAACACCATAGAAAGCTCTGCTGCCATAATTCATGATCCCGTTGACCATTTCAACTCCTTCCCCTATCTGAGAAGGAGATTGGGCATTACTATTGATCGTCAGATTTTTTAATTTATTGCCTCCTTTTATATAAGCATCGCTACCAATTTTCACATCTTTAAGGATACGCGTATTCTTTATTACTGTACGATCTCCCACTGTGCCATAATACCCCCTTTTGGCATCAAACTCTTGCTCCGTCATTTCCTTGAATCGATCCAGTAAAATAGGATCATCTCTGAATTTGACCCACATGTATGCATCCGCGGGAGTAATGCCGTCAAATGGAATAAGTTTCCTTCCTCCATTTTCGTTGGCTAATTCCAGCCAAATGCGCACATCTTCCTCTTCTCCATCTTTGACTATCCCATTTCCGAATTTAGCGTGGTTTGTAGAATGCATTTCATTGATATTGAATAGGATCACTTCATTTCCAATCTGATAGTGTGCGAGGTAATCCACATTCATGATCACTACATTATCCCCTATATCACAGGCGACTATGGTGCTATTATACAGTCCTACAGGAAGTTGGAGTTCGTGATATTCTAAATAATAACTCTCCAGAGCACCTATTCTTATCATACCGTGAAAGCGGCAATTCTTTACCAGACGAGGATCAAACTTTTCACTAACAAAAATATCGTTCCAATTATCCGCCTGGTTTTCATTCTTGACGAGTACTTCAATTTCATGAGCAGTAAGCCCACGGAAATCATGTTGTGTTTTGAGTTGAGAATTGCGGAGGTAATACTCGTCTTTACCTTCAGGTAAATAAGGAGGTACTATAAAATCGTACCCAATATTATGAAGAGGTTTTTTTATGATCCTGTTCATGAGTTAATGTATAAATACAGATGCACCAGGAACTCTTTTATTCGAATAAGCTCCTGGAAGATCTGTTAGTTAACAATATTATTCGACTGTAACAGATTTAGCCAAATTTCTAGGCTGGTCTACATTACAATGTTTCATGACGCCAATATGATATGCCAGCATTTGAAGGGGTATTACAGACAGCATAGGGATAAATACTTCCTCGCATTGAGGGATTTCGATTGTATAGTCTACCATTTCCTGAATGGTTTGATCACCCTGGGTAACTATAGCAATAACTTTTCCTTTCCTCGATTTGACTTCCTGGATATTAGACACCACCTTTTCGTAAGCGCTATCCTGAGTAGCAATTACCACTACAGGCATTTCCTGATCGATAAGGGCGATAGGTCCATGTTTCATTTCTGCAGCCGGATAACCTTCTGCATGTATGTAGGAAATCTCCTTGAGTTTCAGCGCACCTTCCATGGCTACTGGATAGTTGTATCCTCTACCCAGATATAGGAAATTCCTTGCATCCTTATATTCACTAGCTATCTCAATAATTTGCTCGTTGAGTGTAAGACACTGGCTGATTTTATCGGGAATCGCTGCAAGTTCAGAGAGGAGGTGTTGATATCTGTCTTCCTCAATACTGTTTCGGCCTTTACCTATTTTTAAGGCTATCATAGCCAATACTGTCAATTGAGCGGTAAAAGCTTTGGTACTGGCTACTCCTATTTCTGGCCCTGCATGCGTATATACACCTTCATGCGTGGTTCTTGCAATAGAAGATCCAACGACATTACACACCCCAAATACATGTGCTCCTTTCTCCTTTGCCAATTCCAAGGCTACTAAGGTATCTGCCGTTTCTCCTGATTGAGAAATGGCAATCACTGCATCGTTGGGTCGAATAATGGGATTTCTGTATCTAAATTCTGATGCATATTCTACCTCTACAGGGATACGGCAGACTTCTTCAAAGAAATATTCTGCAACCATCCCTGCATAAAAGGACGTGCCACACCCCAAAATGAGTATCCGTTCAGCATGATATAGTTGATCAGCGTATTTGTGTATTCCCCCCAAAATCAGTTCTCCTTTTTCCAAGTTGAGCCTGCCTCGCAGACAATCATTTACAGAATGAGGTTGTTCGAAAATTTCTTTAAGCATAAAATGCTCATATCCCCCTTTTTCTATAGCTTCCAGTTCCATATCCAGCGTTTGGATATAAGGTGTTTGTGGGATATATGACATGTCTTTAATGGTCAATTCACCATTATCTATCACTGCAATATCATCATCATTCAGATACACGACTTTTTTTGTATACTCAATGATGGGACTTGCATCGGATGCCAGGAGGTATTCTCCCTCTCCTATACCTATGACAAGTGGGCTACCTTTACGTACTGCTATAATCTTATTGGGTTCATCTTCGTTGAGTATAACCAATCCATAAGCTCCTATTACGCGTTGCAACGCAATTCTGACAGCATCTTCCAGGTTTCCATGGTGTTGATAAATGTCCTCGATGAAGTGGACTAGAACTTCAGTATCGGTATTACTTGAAAAATGATGCCCTTTATTTTCCAATTCTTTTCTCAGTGAGCTATAGTTTTCAATAATACCATTGTGAATGATCGCCAATTTGCTATCAGAAGATACATGTGGGTGCGCATTGACATCATTGGGCTCACCATGGGTAGCCCATCTCGTATGGCCCATACCCACCTTTCCCAGCATGGGGTAATCTTGATTAAATGTTTCCAGGTCAGCGACTTTTCCTGCTTTCTTTCGGATGGTAAGTTTGTTGTCATTGAGCAAGGCAATACCAGCGCTGTCATATCCCCGATATTCAAGTCTTTTGAGACCTTTTAATATCACCGGATAAGCATCACGGTAACCAATATATCCAACAATACCACACATATTTATATATTATTTTTAAGGGTGAAAATTCATTTTTTATATTTTAACGCCACAGAATTTACAATACACTGCATCGTAGTCATGATCTTTAGGGGTACAATGAATACAATTTTCGGGATGATTATTTTTCTGTCGATCAGTAGCATGTGCAAGCTCTACAGATACAATACCTGTGGGTACAGCCAGGATAGCGTAACCCAGTATCATTAATATGGCTGAAAAAAATTGGCCAAGAGGAGTAGTAGGTGCGATATCACCATATCCAACGGTAGTGATAGTAACTATAGCCCAATAGATACTAATATTAATGTTTGTAAAACCACTATCTTTTCCTCCTTCTATGAGATACATGGCTTAACC
>CAZZEC010000176.1:0-10886 GCA_964652565.1 uncultured Bacteroidia bacterium | reverse complement strand
CCAAAAATTGAATTCCAATGAATCTGGCTTATACCTTCTTCAAGATTGTCAACACGTATTTCCGATGGGGGTTCACAGCATCCTTCAGTGGTAAACAAAGTACTACTGGTAAATTCACTGATCGCATTTGCACAGATAGTACTTACCTGAAATTCGTAAGTAGTACATCTTGTTAGTCCATCAAGGCTGATTTCATTGTTGAGCGTTGTCAGCGTATTCCAAGTAGAATCCGATAGCTTGCGATATCGTAGAGAATAAGAAGTAGCTTCGTTTATGAGCTGCCACGAAAGCACAGCAGAAGTGTCTGTGATCGAATTAGATTGAAGATAGTAGGTAAGTCCACAATTGTTGGGAACAGTTTGACATAATGAATCAACAGCTAATAATGCCTGGTATGCATTTAAACGTCCGCCGGAAGCAATTTCGTTTTGTAAGGTATCGATCGGATCTACTGTATCCAGGATTATTCGCCGTATAATTTGTGCTACTTCGGAAGGGGTATTTTTATAACTTGCCAGAATATTATTACATAAGGCAGCATAGGTTAGAGCTACCACACCTGCTACATGAGGCGCTGCCATTGAAGTTCCGGAAAGTAATGTATATTCACCATTTAGGCCAGTGCTCAATATTTCTTCTCCAGGTGCAGCTATATCTACATTGATAGGTCCAATACCCCCTTGAAATGATCCTCCTATTTTGAGATCATTTCTATTTGTCTGAGTGGCTACTAGTAAATAATCACTGGGACAGTTACTAGGAATATCACCTTCAAGGTCTACATTTCTTGTAGCATTAGTAGTAGCTACCGCATTGAGAATTCCCAGTGTACCAAGAGAGTCATACATGGCACACCAGATGGGACTATTTTCTGGCCGACCTCTTTCCAAGCCGAAAGAAGTGTTTGTAGCTACTATGAAAGCACCCCTTTGTCCTCGGGTTTCATTGTATAATAATCTCATTTCATACACGTAAGCATAGGCAGCAATGACGAGCGCTTCAGTATTAAATCCATTGTCATCCAGGTTGAACCCTACTACGGGTAACACTTGTGTGTTCCAGGTTACCCCTGATACCCCCAGTTGATTGTTGCCGCTAGCTGCTGCAATGCCTGATACGTGTGTACCATGTAGTTTGGGGATGATATCTCCATTATCTGAAACCGTATTCCAACCCTGTATATCATCTATATAACCATTTTGATCGTCATCAATATTGTTGTTGGGTATTTCACTCCTGTTAACCCACCAGGGGACATCGGGATGCGAGAGATCAAACCCTTCATCGATCACAGCTATCACTATGGGATCGTTGTGTATACTAATACCACCTGTAGTAATATCCCAGGCTTCTGGAGCATCAATATCGGCATCTTCAGTGCCACCCTGTTGACCTGTATTGTTGAGGTTCCACTGACGTTGGAACAGCGTATCATTTGGAATCAACGCTGCGCGTTTTCTATGCACTACATAATGATTCTGTTGGGAAAGATAAAGATCGGGTAGTAAATCCAGTTTTTTTTGTATATCAGTAGAAGATATTCCTTGAGATGTTTGGATTTCAACCAGATGAATATTTAATCTAGACGAAAGGGTTTCTTTTACCCGAACTGTTAAGTCTGAAGGAATTTTTTGAAGAAACTCTGTCAAAGGAGTTTGAGGATTGAGCATGATAATATGCTCTTTGGGCACAGAATTAGTATTTTGGGCTAGTGAGGCAGTTGATAAGAAAATAAAAGCAAGTAATAGCCATCGACTTTCAAGAAAAGGCTTATTCATATATTTTTAATAAAGAATTGTTGAAAAAGGTAATTCATTATATTAGTTTAAAAAACTAGTTTAAGGCTCATGGAAAAACATATAATTACAATTATCATCATATTTTTTGCAATATCCACGTTCGGTCAGCGCACAGAGCATTTAGGATGGCAAATAAATACAGAATACGATGAGAGAGAGCCTATTTTATCTCCTGATGGTAAGACGCTGTATTTTTGGAGAAGGTTGTCTCCTGGAAATACAGGTGGTATAGATGATCATGGAGATATTTGGTTTAGCAGGAAGCTAAGAGATGGTAGATGGGCCCCGGCCCAGCATATGGAGTATCCATTAAATAGTACTGGGCATGATTTTGTATGGCAAGTCAGTCAGGCCCATGACACCTTGTGGATGACTCAAGTTCCCAGAGGGAGAAGAAGTTCAGGGATAGCCTTTGCTACAAGAAGTAGATATGGAGGCTGGAATATGCCAAGACCCGTAGAAGTCAGAGGGTTGCAAAGTAGAGGTAACTGTAAAGATTATTTCCTTTCTCCAGAAAAGATTCTTTTGTTACCCAACCAAGGTCCAGACACCTATGGTGGTTCCGATCTATATGTGTGTTTTCCCATAAATGACACTACCTGGTCAGCCCCTATCAATTTAGGGCCTGTCGTTAATACTGCCAGAGATGAAGATGCTCCTTTCCTGTCTGAGGATGGTAAGACCTTATTTTTCAATAGTAATGGATATTTAGGAGAAGGTGATCATGATATATACATGACCACACGTTTGGATGATTCATGGCGCAGATGGTCTGAACCTGTAAATTTGGGTCAACCCATTAACACATCTGCATATGATTACGATTTCCGTATCGCTCCTGGAGGGGATTATGCTTATTGGGGTTCAGAATCAAATACTCGAGGAAAGGGAGATATTTATAGATTGAATTTACGGGATTGTGCGTTAGATATTTTTCCTGCAGGAGATCAAGTAATATGCCAGGGGGATTCGGTCGTTCTCGAAGCAGGTTTTGCCTTCCATTCTGATTTGACATTTCAGTGGTACAAAGATGATCGCCCTATACCTGGTGCAAGGGAGCGCTCGCTAGTAATTAAAGAATCTGGAACCTATCATCTAAAAAGGAATATGGGTGAATGCGTAGCAAATTCTATCCCGCAAAGAATTTCTGTTAAGCCCTTACCCAACATTCCCATTACTGCTCCGGCAGATTTTTTATGTGAAGGGGACTCCATTTTACTTTGGGCAGGAAGGGCAAAGGATTTGACCTATCAATGGGAAAAAGATGGATTAACCATTCCCGATGCAAATCGGCCTGGATACTGGGCCAAAGGCCCAGGTTCATATCGGGTAGCACTTAACAATGGAGAATGCGATTTTTATTCTAATGTTGTTACGTTAGATCAAATACCTAAACCAGAAATATTTCTGCCTGGAGATATCGTGCCTACTTCCACCGCTTCACTTCCCAAGTGGCTTTGGGCAAATAAGACTGAATTCATCAAGGGAGATTATTGGATAAAAGATCTGGTTACAGATGCCAAGGGAAATATTTATGTATTGAGTGTAAAACGACAAGGGGGAAGGCTGAATGAATATCTGACAAAATTCTTTTCTGAAGGTCCTGTAAACTTTTCTAAGTCTATTTACAAAAGCAAGGGATTGACAGAAAGGTTCATGACGGTAGACGAAAATGGATATACCACAGTAGCAAGAGGAGGTGATGAGAAATTTTTGACTAAATATAGCTCCAATGGAGTTAAGGTATGGCAAATAGATACGAACGTGGACAGAGTTTGTGGTGTTGCTACAGATGCAGTGGGAAATATATATACTTATGGTAGATTCAACCAAATGATAAATTTGGGTGATGGTCCAATAGTCCCTTCTGCCAGGGGAAGTATATTTATTGCAAAGCATACACCTACAGGGAAATTGGTTTGGGTAAATCGATTTCCTGTAGATGGATCTCAGCCTGATATGGGAAATGCCTTGCATGTAGATAAGACGGGGAATGTATACATTGGGGGTGCTTTTCATTCCATAGCAAACTTTGGGGAGAAGATATTACGTGCTCCTGTAGGGAGGGATAGTTATTTTTTGGCAAAATTTGGATCCAAAGGAGTATTGCATTGGGCTGCACAGATAGATCAAGCGCAGCGTTCCAAAGATGTGCACGACTTATATGTACATCCAGCAGGTGGGAGCTATTTTTTGATTGGAGAAAATATTTACAGATATGATGCAAATGGGCGTTTTCGTTCAAATATTGACATAAACCTCTCAGACGAGATCGATCATATTCGAATGGTAGCTCATCAGGATCAGGAATATCTTGTTTCTTATTCTAGTAAATCCCGAACCTATGATTTAGGACTTGTTAGCATGGGTGGTAGAGTTATTTCCCTTTGGGAAGGAGGTAAGGGTGAAAAGTCTGCTGAACATTTTCCAGTAATTGATGTAACTACTCGTGGAGGGATAATCATGGGAGGAATTTCATTAAATGATGATTTACCTGTATTCCCTTTGGGCCAGGGAAAAAGATCTCCTGTTTTTATTTCCAAGTTTGGAAAACCTGAGGTAAGGGCGCTGAGTCGTCCAATAAATCTTTGCGACAAAAAGGATGAGTATCTTCTATCTACAGATGTTAGGGGAGTAAAATACCAGTGGTTGAAGAATGGGAGCGTGATCCCCAATGCAAGAGCTAGCGTATTGGCGATCGAAGAGCCTGGTGACTATCAAGTCCGGATCGTTGGGGGTAGTTGTGAAAATATTTCAAATATTCAAAAAGTTGTCAAGGATTGCGACGATCAGGAGGTAGTAGAAGAAACAACACCCACGATTGCTACTAATCCTCCGGTTTCTACCAAATCTGAAGATAATCCTGTAGAAATAGAGGCACCTGAACCAATCCAGGATCCATATCGCAACGATGTTCCTGAACTGGAAAGGACGATAGCGGGAAAGCCCGATAAGTTAGACAACCGGGAAGTATTTAGGCAGGGCGATGTAAGAATTAGAAATAATACAGTTACGATCTATATTTGGGACCACGAGGTGTTAGACCAGGATACGGTATCATTAAATATTAATGGAGAATGGGTACTTAAGGATTATGGGTTGGAGTCAGAAAAGAAAGTGATTACCTACACATTTGATAGGTCGAACACCAATAACTTTATCATTCTATACGCTAACAATTTAGGTCTGAAGCCCCCGAATACTGCCTCAATTATGCTAGATGATGGTTACAGAAAGCGAACAGTCAGATTGAGATCGACGTTAGAGGATTGTGGAATGCTTAATATACAGTTGGAATAACAAGAAAACCTAATTTAGGGAAGTCGAATCTTGAGACTTCCCTATTAATTTATGGTCGATATATTATGGTAATATCACGCGATCAATGATATGAATGACACCATTCACGGCCCGATTATTGGCATCTGTTACAATCGCATCATTGATCTTGACAGCGCCTCCTGTAAGCTCTATACTAATTGTACTCCCCTCAACTGATTTGAGGTCCCCTTCGTTCAGGTCATTAGCTTCTATTCTACCTGGTACAACGTGATATGTCAATATTTTCACAAGGTCAGCCTTATTTTCAGGTTTCAACAAATTCTCGAGTGTTCCATCCGGTAAAGCCTCAAATGCCGTATTAGTAGGTGCAAATATTGTATATGGGCCTTTACCTTGCAATGTTTCTACGAGACCTGCAGCCTTTACCGCTGCTACTAATGTAGATAGGTCGTGGTCCCGAGCAGCTAGTTGCACAAGATCATTGGCTGTATTAGTATGATTATTAACACTTGTACGAATGACCCGATAAGAGGATTTGGTATTCTTCGAACATTGTGCACTTACGATTGTAGTTACAGATAAAAACATTGTAACAACTAAGAAAAACATTCTTGTGAAATTCATTTTGTTCAATTTTTAAGGTTAAATATTTAACAAAAATTCACAAGGAATACGAAGTATTATGGGGAATTAGATTGGTCTATCAATAAAAAATAACAATAGGGTTGAATATTTAGCCTTTTACTTCACCCAGCACGTACATATCATCTAATGTTGGGATGGGGCTTCCACCTTCTATTTCAAGCGTTACAGCAAATGCATCTACGGGGCCTATCACTTTACGCAGTTTTTGTATTTGATCAATATTGTTAAAGATACCCGCATCAATAGATACACCATTGATGATTGCCCAGAGTTGATATTGTTTGCCTTGTGGAGCAGGTGGAAGTTGTACAGGGTGTATATAAACTTCATAACTCTTAGGGTCCCAATACACCCTGGCAGAAGATTCAGGTGCATCATGTACTGATGACAGGGACACATAAATATGCGAACTATCTGAGATAATACTTTCTGGGTCTTCGATTTCAGAAGGGAGGGTTAGGGTAGCTTGGTATTGTTGTGCCAAGTAATCTTGACGGGTAGTAAGAGAAGTGATTTTATTAGAGAGCTTACTATTTTCAGCGAGCAAATATACATTAATAGCGACACTTATGAGGAGTAGTGCTAGAGCGGCTGCAGCAAGGTACCACATTCCATTGGCTGGTTTGTCAGATTTGTTTGCGTTGGAATATGCGTATTCAGATTCAGTACGCTCATTGGATACTGAGGACAAAATGGATTCCAGTGTAGGAGGCTTAGGACCTGGAGCCTGTTGAGAATAGACTTTCAATGTGTCTCGAATAGCCTGTATCTCCTTTTTGATCTGTGGATATTTATCGGCCATACGATCCACATCCTTACTTTCCTCCTCAGAAAGCAGTCCATTTACGTAAGCTTCTAGTATGCCTGATTCTATGTAATCTTTCACATCCACAGTTATAACAATTTTCTTAGCTTTTTGATTGCTGTTCTGATCCTGGTTTTGATTGTACCTAACGGAATATCGAGTTTTTGTGCAATTTCTTCATGCGTATATCCTTGAAAGAAGGACATGTCTATTAATAACTTATATTGGTCCGGCAATTGATTCAGCACTTCTTTAAGATGAGCATCTTCCTCATTGTGTGGGGATTGGGTTTCTTGTTGGTATTCATATTTATCCAGTGATTCTCTTTGCTGAGCCCTTTGTGATTGCTTAAAATCTCTGGAACGAGTTTTGTCAATAGCTGCATTTTTACAAATGGAGACGACCCAGGTAAAGAGGCTTCCTTTTTGAGGCTGATAGAGAGAACCCTTCCTCCATATTTTTAACAGCGCCTCCTGGAATACATCCTGTGCTATTTCCTCATTTTTGACAATGCGATAAATGATATTAAACAATATATGAGCATACTCCTCATAGATTAATTTAATCACTCGTTCATCCTGATTTTCGAGTAATTGAACGATTTCCTCCTCAGTATGAGTATGTTTTGTAGCTTTTTGTATTTCCATGTCGCTACAGCTCCATTCCTGATAAATTTAATTCTTTCTGTAAGATATTAATTAAGCTTTTGGGTAGCAAATATTAACTTTGGAAGCATGGTAAATGCACTAAATTTATTAATAGCCAGATATCAGAAGCCTACATGGATTCAACGTAATAATATGTTAATTACAATCTGCTAATAATAAATTATTTATGAAATTTGGCGCGTTCCCACTACATAGAAAGAAACTAAATTAATCAATGAGCATTAAAACATGGGTAGGAAGTATTTGGGCCAGGCGTAGAGCTCAAGAAATTCAAAAGATTTCTTCTCAGGCATGGCAATATCAACTACAAACTTTTCAATCTTTGATCCATCAAGCAAAGGAAACTGCGTTTGGAAGAGAATATCAATTCCATAGTATACGAACCATCCAGGATTTTCAAGCGCGTGTTCCCGTAAGAAACTATGAGACGTTAAGACCTTGGTTTCAAAAAATATATCAGGGAGAAGAAAGTGTATGTTGGCCTGGTAAGCCTCTGTACTTGGCTAAGACCTCAGGGACTACATCAGGGGCGAAATATATTCCCATCACTAAACCTTCTGTCTCCAAGCAAATCACGGGCGCGAGAGATGCATTATTGATGTACATGAATGAAACGGGTAACACCGGTTTTTTAGATGGCAAAATGATGTTTTTGTCCGGTAGTCCAGAAATAGAGCAAAATGAATATGGTATAAAGGTTGGAAGGCTTTCTGGTATAGTCAATCATTTTGTGCCAGGTTATCTTCAAAGAAATAAAGTTCCCAGTTATGAAGCGAATATTATTGAGGATTGGGAAGAAAAGGTCAGACGCATTGTCGAGGAAACCAAGCAAGTAGATCTCAGATTAATTTCTGGAATTCCACCTTGGGTGCAGATGTTTTTTGAGGAGCTAGAAACTCAGACCGGGAAGTCTCCCTTAGAGGTTTGGCCTAATTTGCAGTTGTTTGTACAAGGAGGCGTAGATTTTAGTCCCTATGAGCCCATATTTGAGCAATATTTTCAACATCAAGTTGACATCACAGAAGTATTTCCTGCATCAGAAGGTTTTTTTGCATTACAGAG
This sequence comes from uncultured Bacteroidia bacterium, assembly GCA_964652565.1. GTDB lineage: Bacteria > Bacteroidota > Bacteroidia > J057 > J057 > JBCCTX01. The sequence continues at coordinate 2,625 of CAZZEC010000176.1, read as the reverse complement.
CTCTCAAAGAGATAATGGCTTACTACTCATGCCTGATTATGGCATATTCTATGAATTTATTCCACTCAGTGAATATGGTAAACCCGATGCTCCAAGACTCACATTGGAGGAAGTATCTCTTGATCAACAGTATGCTCTAATTATATCTACCAATGCAGGCTTATGGGCCTATGATATTGGAGATACAGTAAAATTCACATCCCTTAGTCCCTATAAATTAAGAGTAACAGGCCGAGTAAAGCATTTTATTAGTGCTTTTGGAGAGCATGTTATTTCAGAAGAAGTGAATAAAGCGATTTTGGAGGCGTCCCAGAAATTGGGAGCTTCCTTTCAGGAATTTACGGTTGCGCCCTTGATCAAAGAGGAAAAAGGGGAGTCCGCGCATGAATGGTTGATTGAGTTTCTTCAACCTCCCCATGACATGGAGCAGTTTGAAGAAGAACTTGATGTGTCCCTGCGCAAACAGAATCCATATTATGATGATTTAAGAAAAGGAAATATACTGAGAAGATTATTGGTAAGACAGTTGCAGATCAATTCCTCTCGGGAATACATGAAATCTGTGGGTAAGCTAGGAGGTCAAAACAAATTTCCCAGATTGAGCAATGATAGAAAAATCGCAGAATTCTTACATAAATATATTATAAATATTTAATTAAAAGATAAAGTCATTATATTTTTTACTTGATGTAATAGATATATAATATAAATATGTATAAATTTGTTATTATTTATAGTAATCAAAAATAGATGTTGTTGTTATCGAGTTGGGGTACATGTAATTTTTTATTCATCGGCTAATAAATAATCCAATGCGGGAATTAGTCATAGCTTTTTTGGCTTTTGGGGTACTGATTTATATCAATGAAAAGGACTTAGATATTGGATCTCTTATTTTTGGAGAATCCCAGATAGATACCTCCTCACTTACGGATCTAGGGGAAGGATCTAGTGTTCAGAAGTTGCATAAATCCAATCCCATTGTACATCCCTACCACGTTGTATCTTATATCACAGGTGATCGAAGGATTCGTGCTTCTGATATTGATGCAACATTTATTACACATATTAACTATGCTTTTGTTGATTTAGTCAATGGAAAGGTGAAAAGTTACCTGTCTAATGATCAGGACAATCTCAAAGAGCTATGCAAATTGAGAGAGAAACATCCACATCTAAAGATCCTCGTGTCTATTGGTGGATGGTATCGGTCAGGAGGATTTTCCGATGCTGCGTTGACAGATGCAAGTCGCGACCTGTTTGCAAGGAGTGCAATTGAGTTTATGAAAAAAAACCAATTAGATGGAATTGATGTGGATTGGGAATATCCATGTTCTCCAGGTGCAGGCAATACATTCAGAAAAGAAGATAAACGCAATTTTACACTATTGATTAAAGTACTTAGAGAACATATCGACAGGGAGAGTAAATTGGACGATCGCAGCAAAGACAATCCTTATTTGTTAACATTAGCGGGAGCTGTTGGCGAACATTATTTGGAAAACACAGAAATGAATAAAATTCATAGAAGTATTGATTATATCAATCTCATGTGTTATGATTTTTCTGGTAAGTGGAGTCGTAGAACTGCCCATCATAGTAATTTGTATGCTTCTCAAAGCTCTGGTGGATCAAGAATAGATGTTACGGAAGCAGTAAGACAGTATATAAAGGCTGGGGTTCCGGTATCTAAGATAAATTTAGGCGTAGCTTTTTTTGGCAGAGGATGGAATAATGTTCAAGTAAACAATAAAGGGCTTCATCAACAAACAGGAGATTTTGCTGGAAATTTTGCATACCATACGTTAGCTGAGGATTATATGAGGAGAGGTGACTTTCAACGTCATTGGGATTCTTTAGCTAAAGCTCCTTATTTATGGAGTCCTGCATCACGAACATTTATCACATATGATGATACCGCTTCAATGAGATATAAAGTGGATTTTATTCATTCCCAGGAACTAGCAGGGGTTATGTTCTGGGAGTATTACAAAGATACTACCAACACGCTTCTCAATACTATTCATCAACGACTCAATTTTGTTGCTAACAAGGATAGTGTAAAAGCTATACTACTGGCAAATGCCTCTATCTTGGATTGATAGTCATAGCACATTATTAATGTTATATGTTAAGTTTTCAATCCTTTTTATAGCTATGATTTATGCTTTTAGATATGATTTAATGTCAATAAACGAGCTATTGCCATAGATAAGTATACTACTTTTACACGTTAAGTTTACAACCTTTTGATGACTTCTAATGGATGCTTGTTAAACATGATATAGTTTCAATGAATGAGTGTTCAACATCACTGTATGGGGTTCAAGTTTTAAAGTCATAAAGTAGTAGTAAGTGGATAGACAATATTAATAAAAACTTTCATTTTGTATTACTTACACTTATTATTCAATCAAAACTTATAACTTTCGTTTAATACATGAAAATAAATTATTTTTATTCAAAAAACCATATAATAGTCAAATTATGTATGGTTGCTCATGTTTCATTTACAGAGCAAACGAAAATTTGATCTTGTGGGCAAAGTACCCTTCCCCATTGTGGTAGTAAAAGCATCCTTAGTGAAAATAGTAGGATATCGATTATTTACAATTCTTAGGTATG
>CAZZEC010000175.1:4607-11006 GCA_964652565.1 uncultured Bacteroidia bacterium | reverse complement strand
ATAGTTTAGGAACCGACTTTGGATTGAGTACGATGGAGGGATTTCGCCGCAGCGGAGATTTTCAGATTTATCTATCTGGAAATAACCTTTTGTGTTTTAATTTTAGTGATAGTGATGTTAAACCAATGTCTACTGCACAACATTTCTGGATGGGAAAAAAGTACGACCAACCGCGTTATTCATGGTTCAGGTATATGGCGCTCAAAAGGGGTCTCGAAGGAAATCTTTTGGATTTGTTGTGGTTTGACAATCGTTTCGAAGACTATGATTTAAACAGTATTTCTTTGGATCGACATTTTCGTATGGCTGAGATAGTTACAATGCGTGATTCGTGGGATAGCGGAAAAGGTTTTTCTATCGCAATGAAAGGTGGATCAAATACCCGGGTTCACAGTCATATGGATTTAGGATCGTTTATTCTTGAATGCGAGGGTGTTCGCTGGATTATTGACTGCGGTATTGATAGACAAACCTATCAACGCCATAAAAACAAAGCCGGTCGTTGGGATTTTTACAGGACACGCGCTGAAGGGCACAACACATTGGTCATTAATCCCGAATTTAGAGGTAGTCAGAAAAGAACAGAAGACGGTATTGCTAAATTTATAAAGTTTGACTCAGGCAAAGACTCTTCTGTTGCTGTGTTGGATGTTTCAAGAGCCTATTATAATGACGCATTATTTAAACGAACTTTTACCTTAAACAGAGGAGAAGAATTTCGGATCGAGGATGAAATCAAATGCAAAGAACCTTCGGAACTGTTTCTGTTTTATCATACAGAGGCTGAAATAGAACTCACTAAAAATAATCGTCATGCTATTCTTAATCAGGATGGAAAATCTATGGTGGTAAACTTGGTTAAGCCTTTAGAAGCCCAGTTTGAGGTTTTACCTGCCGAACCAATGCCTGAATCACCAAACCTGCCGTTTCAGGAAACAAATGAGGGAATTAGAAAGCTGTCGATTCATTTCATAGATGCCGAAGCTGTTGACGTTGAGATTACTTTTAGGGTATTTAATGGGAACTGAGCTGAGCATTACTAATTATTTTTTTGAGGTTGGCATCATAGGACCAAAGTTAAAAAATGCTCTGATTACCCAAACTCTGGTTGCAGGAGGTATAACTTCTCAAACTGTCTTTTGGGGGTTTAGGTATAATTAAGATGATTTATCTTACTATGTATTTAGACAATACTATTCAATGCTCTCATATAGAAATTTGGGTCTACACGACCGGATGAACAGATTGTTTGTTATCCGGTCCTATTCCTGGTTTAACCCTTTCAGGGTTTCTGAAACTCCGAAGGAGTTAAACCAGGAATAGCCGTGGTATTCCACCCAACATCAATCCTGGAGGGATTGGACAATATGATAATTAAGCATGGTTATATATGTCCATCCACTTACTTCATCACCTTTATCAACGCTACTTGTACCTAAGTACAGATCATCTATTACTCCCCAACACTTTTCACAGTCTTTTAACATCTCCTTTGCTGTGATTTCACGATATATTCACGCACTGATGCGTATTTCCAATGGATTTTATGCTTCTGTTAAGCCATGAAATGTGAAGAACTATATTCTGAGATATGAATATTTCTACCAAACAGCAGTGATCAACAACAACATGCTACGAATCAATGGTAGTAGAAATGCAACAGTGAAATGAACAATGCAACATTTAGATCTCTCTGTCTATGCAGGAAATAGATATATATATCCGTCATAGTATGGGAAAATCATAGAACGAGGAGGATTTATGTGAGGGGAAAATAAGTAATTTAGTAATTAAATTTTGTCGAATTATCCAAAAAGAAGTAAATTAAGGGATCTATAACCATATTAACACACTTTATCATGAATTTCGAAAATCCTACAAGAAGAGCGTTTTTAGGGACGCTAGCTAAAGGAACAGCTGTAAGTAGCTTAGGAATCCTTCCTGCAGTAATGCAAGCTGCCACCCCCATCAATACTGCCCTTATCGGCGATGCAGAAGAATGGCTGAAAAAAGGAATTAAAGGAGATCATAAAATCGTCTATGATGGTTCTGAACCACATTCAGCTTTCCCCATTATCTGGACATGGGCATTTTATATGACCAATAACCAAACTGGGGTCAAAGACGAGGATATGACCGGATTATGTGTACTGAGGCACAATGCTATCCCATTTGCGATGAAAGATGAGCTGTGGGCAAAATACAAAATGGGAGAAATGTTTTCCATTACTGATAACACTACCCAAGCCCCCGCCGTTCGTAATCCATACTGGGAGCCTAAGGAAGGTGATTTTCCTATATCAGTAATCGATGGGATTAAAGCGTTGCAGGAAAGGGGAGCTATGTTCTGCGTATGTGAATTAGCTATATCATTCTACAGCGGTCTAGCTGCTCAGTCTATGGATATGGACCCTGAAGCAGTCAAAGAAGAATGGATGGCAGGAATACTTCCTGGTGTTCAGCCCGCTCCATCAGGTGTTTGGGCGCTAGGACGTGCTCAGGAACTAGGCTGCGGATATATCTACGCTGGAGGATAATCTATCTTTCAAGTATAATATGAAATATTAGTGTAAGTAAACTATGTCTTTGCTTTGTTATAACCATGGAACATTCATTTTCTCTGAGCAAATGGTCTTAGCTGACTTACCCTATGTTACTATATCCGCATGTTTGAAGTGCTTGGATACATCGCTTCTTTTTTCATAGGTCTCGTTCTTGGCCTGATAGGAGGTGGGGGTTCTATGCTTTGTATTCCTACCTTGATTTATTTGTTTTCTGTAGAAATCGTGGAAGCTACTGCGTACTCGCTATGTATAGTGGGAGTTACCAGCATGGCAGGGTCTTTACAGCGTCATAAACACGCATTGTTGGATGTCAGAGTGGCGATGATATTAGGCCTTCCAACGATTTTTACGAAATTTTGTACACGAAAATGGGGGCTGCCTCTAATTCCTGAGATATTAGTTGAATTTGACTCATTTATAATTACGAAGCGCTTTTTCATGCTAGGTATATTCTCTCTCCTGGTAATTATTGCAGCAGCCACCATGATCTGGAAAGATTGGAAACTGGATGAGAAGATTTTTGGCAAAAGCGATGTTCGTATGGGTATGTATGGAGCAGCCATCGGAGTTTTAACCGGAATATCCGGGCTCGGAGGAGGTTTTATCATCATGCCCTACCTGATATTTATTGCCAGGCTTAGGTTTAAAAAAGCAGTGGGGACAACTTTATTGATCATTGCGATGAGTTCATTGATCGGGTTCACAGGAGACCTTGGGAATGTTGAGGTAGACTGGAATTTGTTAGGGTCGATCACCAGTCTTGCCATTTTAGGGATATTTACCGGTAATATCTTCTCCCGGTTTATCTCCAGCCTTTATTTAAAGAAATCCTTTGGTTGGTTTATACTTATTATCGGAGTTGCTATTTTGATTAAAGAATTATTGCCATTGATATGAATAACTATAAGTTTAACCCTGTTAACTTTTTTTCTGGCCTCTTGCTAGGGGTCTTGGGATTTTGGATGATTCATTTGCTGTTTCCAAATGTATTACATAAGGAGGAGGTGTCAGAGATGTTATGGCGTCCAAAAAGTATTGAAACGGATTTGCCTCCAGGAGAAGAAGGTGCCAAGATTAAATATGGATATATTCTTATCAAGGAAACTTCATCGAATATTGGTCCCTTGGCAAAAAACGAAAACATGCGGTATGCTGGCAATAATCTCAGTTGTAACAATTGCCATCTTGGCGCGGGAAGAAAAATAGGTTCAGGCTCATTCGTTGGCGTCTATAACCGATTTCCTCAGCAAAGATGGAGGGAGAATAAAATGGGAACACTTGCAGAGCGTATCAATGGATGTATGGAGCGTAGTATGAACGGTAGAGTCATGGATGAAAATAGTGAAGAGATGCAGGCTATGATCGCCTATATGAAATGGCTAAGTGAAGATGTCCCACCTGAAAGGGAAAAAACATACAAGGGATATCTACCCGTTGAGATTCCGGAATACAAGGCGGACACTACCATTGGGAAAGCGCTATACCAACAACATTGTCTGGTTTGCCATCAGGCGAACGGTGAAGGGGTTGCCATTCCTGGAAATGAATTTACAGGGTATTTATATCCCCCTCTTGCAGGTCCAGATTCCTATAACAACGGAGCGGGAATGACGCGTGTCTTGACCGCAGCTCAATTTATCAAGTGGAATATGCCTTTTGGTGCCTCTTATGAAAATCCCATATTGACAGACGAACAGGCTTACCATATTGCAGCCTATATCAATAGTTTTGACCGCCCTGTCAAAGATAACCTTGTCGCAGATTTCCCCGATAAAACCAGAAAACCCGTATCAACGCCCTATGGCCCCTGGACAGATGAGTTCTCGCCAGAACAACATAAATATGGGCCTTTTCCTCCTATCATTGAATATTATAACAAAGAGTATGGTATCAAAAAGACAAAATAATTATTGCTGGATTAAGGGTCAATATCCTAATTGTGTGATTCTTTGATATATCCCCATCCTTCACTTTGCTTTTTGACGATCTCCATGATTGCATCAGGGACTGTTTGTACGCCTGGTAGCAGATCCTCCTTTGTTAATCCTCTTCTTTTCATGGAAACTTCGCAAACCTTGATCGATACTTTATCATTTCCCTCCAATTTCTGAACGTTCTCCAAAAAAGGAGAATCTTTTTTCGACACCATATTGGTTGCCTTGCCATAGATCACCAATTCGAATTCTGACTCGGGGTATGCTTCCTTCATCATAGTTAAATGCCTAAGCGCGGATTCCTGGGTACTTTCATCTGCGCTAGTTACATCAAATACTACCTTTACAGGTTCAGTTTGCGCCTGAGAGGTCAAATAACCGATGAGTACAATAGATAATAATAAAAACTTTTTCATGGTACTTAAAATTTATGATTAAATGTGTGTTGAGATTGCGGTAATCAAATATAGGAATTTTGTACCCTTCCTCCTCAACCCCAACCCCTCTTTTAGCTTTTAGGCATAAGAGACGGGTTGGGGGTGAGTTCAAGAAGGAGGAACTGTTTCAGTATTTGGAAATAGAAGTTAAACCATGTTTAGTATTGTCGATCTACTTATATAGAAATTACACATTCAGGCGTTGATAGTCAATAGGTATAACCTCTTAACAGGGCAAACGCACCAAATTTTATAAATAATTTATTGTTAGTTAATTATGATTAAAATATTTATATATTGAATCAATTTAAGCTGCTGACTAGCAGCTGTTAACGATTTTAGTGCGTTTGCCCTAACCTCTTAATATAGGTATTGCTAAGGTTGGGGTATTGAATGTAGAATATCTTCTATCTGTGGATTTTGGGGACTGATCTCTAAAGCTCGATGGAAATGTTGCAATGCCTGCGTCGTATCTCCTGTACGTAAGTATACATTTCCAAGACTCATATATGGGATGTATGAACCGGGATAATAAGTCAAATTAAGCTCCAGAACTGAAAGTGCCAGTGATGTTTCATTCTCGCTATTTAGTAAAAACATCCCGATTTGGTTGAGTAATTTACCTGGGGGTAAAATTTCTCCATTTGATATTTGCGTGAAAGATTGATAGTGAGTCTCAAGGTCTTCAGGCTTGGATTGTGTAAGCCTATGTAATGGGTAGGTATATCCCTCAAATAAATACTTCAGACCGTGATAGGTACCAATGGCGGGAATCGAAAAATGGTCCTCATCTTCAAAAAACGCTACTCGATATCGCATTGAAGCAGGTGTATTTGCGTCTAGACTTCTTTTGAATTGTTGTATAGATCTTCCGAGTCTCCCTGCTTTTAGTCCTCTGTTGAAGGGATTGTTGGCCTGGGCAATATACAAAGAGAGAGAAAGTGTATCGTAAGTACTATAAGAAGCTTGATATTTCTTATCTACAATTTCTTCTTCCCACCACAGACTGGGATCCAAAGCCAGATAAGCGTCAAAACGTTGGCTATTGACCAGTTCATTTACAGCGAATAAGCCTCCAAAAGAATGCCCTACCAACAACTGATAATCTGCTACCCGATATTGTTGTTGGATTTCAGGTATGAGTTCTTGAGTAATAAAATCGAGAAAGGCCAGAGAACTTCCCCCATATACTAGGGAATCTGACATCATCGTATAGGAAGGAAGTAAGTCTCGATTGCGCTGGACATTCTCAATCCCGACAACAATCATTTCCGGGATAGCTTCGACAGACCCTTGGCTTAAGTGTTGAACAATTCCACTTACCACAGGAAACAGTCTCTCTCCATCCAGCAGGATCATCAGCGGATACTTTTTGTTGACATAGAACGGATCATCTTCATAAGAGGCAGGAAGTTGTAGCAGATATGTTCTATCCTCATTCAGAATATCTGAATGTATATTCCT
>CAZZEC010000175.1:0-4507 GCA_964652565.1 uncultured Bacteroidia bacterium | reverse complement strand
GAAGTTGTAGCAGATATGTTCTATCCTCATTCAGAATATCTGAATGTATATTCCTGCGCTCCCCAATGATCACAGAGTGTTCATCCTGTGCAACTGACACATGTATCAGAATGAAATGTAAGCCCCAGCAGATTAATAAATATCTCATAGATTTTTCAATACTAAATTTCATCACCATACAACCATATCACCATATTCCTATCTACTCATCCCTCAAAGAATCCACTGGATTGGCCATAGCTGCTTTCAGGCTGTGGTAACTTACAGTAGTTAAAGTAATAAAAACAATAAGAATTCCCGCAAAAATAAACACCCACCATTGTATTGAGATGTGATGTGCAAAATTTTCCAGCCATTGTTGAATAAAGTACCATACGATAGGGGTTGCGATCAGCATGGAAATCAATGCTAATTTTAACACCTCTTGAGACAAGAGATATAATATCCCTGATACGCTGGCTCCCAGTACTTTTCTGATGCCAATTTCTTTGCGTTTTCTCTCAATGGTAAATGCGATGAGTGCAAACAATCCCAGGCAGGAAATGAATATGGCTAACCCTGAGAATAGAGAAAATACGTATCCAAACCGTTTATCTGCGGCATACTGCTTGTTGAAATGATCATCCAGGAAAAAATATTCAAATGGATTCCCTGGAAAGAATTCTCCCCATTTAGATTCAATCTGTCCGATCGTCTGAGTGAGTTGTTCTGTAGAGAGTTTGACAGAAAAATAACTTGGGATCATGGTCCCCCAAGGTTCTACAAGCAACAAAGGTTCAATGACTGACTTGGGCGATTTTTGATAAAAATCTTTTAAGATTCCTACGATGGTAAGTTGGTTTCCATTTTTCAGTTCCAATTTTGTACCAATAGCTTCCTCAGGAGAGTTGAATTCCAGTTTGGCTGCACCTGTTTCATTGAGTAAACAGGCAATCTGATCAGTTCCCATTTCTTCCTTCAAATGTCTACCTGCTGCTAGCTCCATTTCGTACATCTGTGTATATGCTTCATCTGCAGCCATAGCATGAAAAGCTCGGGTAATGGGTTTAGGGCCTCCTAATCGTATGACTGTTCCAATCGTCCAACCAAATCCCTGACCTGGGATAGACGTTGATCCGCTCATTTGTTTGACAGAAGCAAACTGCGCTACTTCTTGCATAAATGTGTGATAGTTGGGGAAAGTCGTAGAGTCGTGCTTTATCGGACCTTTGAGGATCAGCATTTGGTCCATATTCAATCCCAGGTTGGTTTTCTGAAGATATTGAAGTTGATGATATATGAGTATTGTACTGGCAATCAATCCTGCAGACGCAATGAACTGGACCAATACCAGTCCTTTCCTTAAGTTTATTCTTTGTTGGGCTTCAAGCTTTGTGAAGCCCGATTTCAGGGCTTGAATAGGACGGTAAGCAGATAGTTGAAAAGAGGGATATAAGCCTGATAGAACGACTCCAAGTAGAAAGATGCCCAATGTAGAAAGTAATAGCGTATAGTCATTAAAGATTGAGACTGGAATAGCTTTTCCTACGAGCGCTTCAAAAGGAGTGTTTAATATATGCACTAAAACTAATGATATCACAAATGCGACAGCATTGATCAATGCTGTTTCAAGAAGGAATTGTGTGACAAGTTTTCCCTTTCTTACGCCTACTACCTTACGTATACCTACTTCTTTAGCCCTAATGGAAGCACGGGCAGTAGATAAATTGATATAGTTTACCCATGCAATGATTAATATCATAATCCCGATAATTGACAATAAAAAGACGGAAGTCTTATCACCATTAGCTTCAGCCTCTATGAGGTAATGGGAAGTAAGATGAATGTCTGTGAGCGGTTGCAAATGAAAAGCTACATTCTCGCGCATTTCCCGATCAAAGGTACGCTCAATGGCTGCTGGAAATTCAGCCTCAAGTGATTTCCAATCTGTATCAGGATGAAGTAGTAGATATGTATAGAATCCGTCCCAGGTGGCTGAGGTTTCTGTGGGAGAATCTTTATTTAATACATCAGAAAAGGTTACATAGGATATGAGTAGGTTGAATTTGAAGTGGGAGTTGGCAGGAATATCCGGGAATACGCCTGTGATGGTGTAAATTTCTGTACCATTTCGTGTCAGAGTTTGACCTATAGGGTCTTCATCCCCAAAAAACTTTTTTGCAAGACTTGTTGAAATGCACACTGTAAATGGTTTATCTAAACACGTTTTGGGATCCCCTGATACGAGATCAAACGAAAATATGTCAAATAGCGAAGGCATAGCGAAATATGCATCTTCTACTTTAAATGAATGTTCGTTATTTGTAGCATATACTGCATCATTGGAAATCCTTAGTTTTACATAGTGCTTTACTTGGGGAAATTGCGCTTTGAGTAAAGGACCTGCACAGGCTGTACCCGCAGCAAACTGCATAAAGGGCTCCCCGTCTTTTAATCTATCCGTTCTCACTCGATAGATCCGGTCCGCCTTGTCATGAAAAGTATCATAGCTTCTTTCAAAGCTAATGTATTTCCAAATCATAAGTGCAGCAGTCATTCCAATTACCAGTCCCATAATGTGGATGAGTGAGATAGTGGGATTTTTGGTCAAATGCCGCCATGCGATGGTAAGATGATGAATAAACATGGTTGAGTGATTGAATGAAGGATAAAACGGTCTAATGAGTGAGATTCTAAAAAGTAATAGCACTTCTTTGACAAAGCTTAGCTCTGCCCTAAACTTGGTAGAAGATTGGATCTTCTCCTGGTACAATTCTTCCAGATCGCCACGTATGTCGATATAGTATTCGGGTTTACAAAACCAGCGGAAGAAGCGATCAGCATATTTCTTAATCATGGGATTATAAATCTAAAGCGATCTTAGGAATTCGATTCCACAGTTCTTCTCTGACATCTCGTGTATATACTAGCGCCTCTTTTCCATAGGCAGTGATCGTAAAATATCGCTTGGGACGCCCACCACGATTGGAGGTGACTTCTCCTTCACGAGATGTGAGATAGCCTTTTTGTTCCATTCTTCTCAGTGCCGACTGCATCGCGCCGACACTTACCTTACGCTCAAGCTGACGTTCGATCTCCTGTTTGATAGCAACGCCGTATGCTTCATCATATAGTACACCTACAGTTAGCAATACGATTTCTTCAAATTCACCTAAGGGATACTTTTTCACAGGTTAATTCCTTTTTGTAGTATTGCTAAGGTAGGAAACAGAAATCAAAAATCTTAATTGTAGTATTGGGGTTTGGGAAATTCTCAAGTTAAAGGAAAAAAGACTAATAATGGTTTTTTCTAATCAAAGGACTATTCAGAAGCCCAACCCATGTGGAAGTATAATTTTGCTTTACACTACCTGATCCAAGCAGTATATACCACTCGGGTCGGTAGTAGGATGCCCATTCAAACAAGGGTATAGCATCATTGGGGTCAAAAAGTTTACCGGGCTGATATTTTTCGATGCCTGCTGCAGCTCTTCTTTTATCCAATTCAACCTGACTGTTTGTCCACTCTTTTCGGGTCTTTTCCCCTTTTGCATAGGGAATCACATATTCCACAGACTGCATAATAGAAGATTTACTGGGAGAGACGTAGTTAAACAAGTCAAATCTTGGATCAAATATGCTGCAATTGATGAAAGTACCAATAATGGGTTTCAATCCGCTATTGTGATAATGTAGCGCATCGCGCTTTTTGAGGTCATTACTGGTACCATCAGCATAATACGCAGTCTCTATGTAGGCCTTCAAGCCTTCAATTGCATATTCTTTCATCTCTTCAACATCAAATATACATCCCACGGTTCCAATTATTTTCTGTCGTTTTGCTTCCCAGTTATTATTAGGCGTATGAGGTCTGGACATTTGTGCCTTAGCAATGTTGATCATCCAGCCTCTCACTTCCTTTTTTTCACTTGAATCAAATGTATCCTCAAACAGATAGTAAGCCCAAAATAAGGGCACAAACTTATTCTCATTGATGGTATTTCCTGTGGGGATATAAGTTGATGACCAAGCAGTTACAAATTCTTTGGCTTTTAAAGCATACACGTGTTGTGAATCTCCATAGTATGTATATATCAAGGTACAGACCTTATCTATATCCTTCAGGCTTTTTTGAGTGTCAATTCGTTTGGGATGGGTATCCAACATACCTTCATAAAATAGTTCTGTTAAGGGAAGCGGAATATCAGACAGATATTGCTTACCCAATTGCGAAATACTGTCGTAATGGTGTTTTACTTGACCAGATGTTTGGATCAGTTCTATGAGTCTGGCACGCTCTTCAGTACGAAGTACAACGAGATCGGTGGTTTGAGCATAAGTATGTAATACCCAAAAAGACCATAGATAGATGATATATTTCATATTGGGTCATTGAGAATAGATAGATATTCTAATATACTCAATGTCATTTTGCGAAGCCAATCGTAGTTACCAGAAGAGGGAACATAAGTTAGACCACAGACCACAGACCACAGACCACAGACCACAGACCACAGACCACAGACCA
>CAZZEC010000174.1:0-11093 GCA_964652565.1 uncultured Bacteroidia bacterium | reverse complement strand
CGAGTTTCTTCGAATACAAAATGTATACCGTATATACCATAATTCCCCCAATAACACAAAAGACGGCCTTCGCCGTCTCTCGTGGGCCCAATAGGACTCGAACCTATGACCCCCTGCTTGTAAGGCAGGTGCTCTGAACCAACTGAGCTATGAGCCCATACTTTTTTAGTGTGTGCAAAGGTAGGGAAATTTTTGAATATCACGCAAGGGTAAATTGTATTTATTCTTCAACCGGTTTCTATAGGTTTACCTATAGATATTTCCCTATACTCCAAAATCAAGGCTTACCTCTGACAATCCCTACGCATGCCTGTATTTACTCCCAGCACCTTTCTCCCCACTTTTGTAATGTAACATAAGGGCTGAAGGAGTAACAACATCCACAACCATGACTCAATAACCATGAACCGCTCCTCCAGCCCATTTAACGAAAGGAAGGAGAAAGGGGCCTGGGCCCATAGACGATAGACGACAGACCACGGGAAGACGACGGACGACAGAAAAGATAACTGTAGGAATTGGTGGAAGCCAATTCTGCCCTATGGCACATAAAAACAACAAAACAATATTACAATTTATCGCAACATCACAATAACCTCCACATATTATGAAACAGGAAATTAAGCACATCATCATCAGACACCTTGGCGGAAGTAAAGAAAATCAAGTAGAAGAATTTGATTATCAGGCAAATGACACCATCCGCTTTGGAAGATCTTCCGACAATGACCTACAGTTCGATGCGGAAAAGGAGTCCATGGTCAGCCGTAAGCACGGCAACATCGCCAAAGGCGACACGCCGGGCACGTTCACTATTACTGACCACGAAAGTCTCAATGGGACTTATGTCAACGGGGATAAAATTACCGGAACTCAACCGCTACGTCCTGGAGACGAAATTACCCTTGGTGCAAATGGACCTAAATTTGTATTTGACACCTTCCCTAGTATGGCGGATCAGGCGGCAACTCAATTGATAGATCTTCATGGGATCGACGCGACCATGCAATATGAGCTCACAGAGGAAAATGTACCTGCTCCGGCGGCCAAAACTGGGATAGGAAAGGAAACTTTTGAACGTGCGATAGTTACAGAACGCAAGCGTTCTCAAAAGACGCTGATCTCTATCATAGGGGCCGTCGTACTGGTCGTATCTGCACTGGGATATACCTTCCGTAAGCAGATCATACCTGAACCCCAGGTGATACAAGGCGAAACTCAGGTCATCGAGGATTCCTTCAAACCTGAAGTGATTGTACAAAACAACTTTGATAAAGTCGTATTTATCGAATTTGGATATCGACTCATCCACACCAATTCGGGAGATGATGTCTATCATCACTACACCTTACAAAAAGACGAACAGACAGGTCAGGACGTTCTGATTCCCTTATACATAGAAGTGGAACCAGGTATCATAGAACCCTATCTCGGATTGAAAAAAGATGTTCAATATGGTGCCCCTATCGCAGTTGCAGGCGCTACCGGATCGGGTTTTGTGGTAGATGAAGAAGGCTTCATTCTGACCAATCGCCATGTGGCTTCAAATTGGAATGCCTACTATACTTTCCCCCGTGAAGCACAAAAGGGTTATTTATACCAGGTTGTCAACGGTGAATGGAAAATTACGGGATGGACCAATGCTCCCACCCGATGGGTACCTGCTGAATCCAAATTTTTCGGACAAAAACCTATGTCAGGAAAAATCCTGGAAGGTGAAGTTACCTATATGGATGTAACATTCCCCAAAACCGATCAACGTACGCCAGCCAAAATTGTCCGCATTAGCAATACACATGATGTAGCTATGATCAAGATAGATATCCCCGGTACACTGGCACCTGTCAAGCTAAAGCAAACGAGTGATGACGATATCGCACCTGGACAGAAAATTGTCATTATGGGGTATCCTGGTATTTCTCCAGAAGTGGCTGTAGCTAAAATCTCTCAGGATTTTGCCAATCGCCAGACACAATACCTCTCTGTACCAGATCCTACGGTAACGGATGGAACGATTGGGAAGATTATCCGCGGATCCAATCCTACGGATAACAATCTGGTAGGAGGATATTACAGTACAATCGGAGAATACTACCAGCTTACAGCAAGTGAGACAGGAGCAGGTAATAGTGGAGGGCCCGTATTCGATAAAAATGGAGACGTCATTGGTATATTCTCTGCGTCCTATACTTCTCAGGAAGGAGCCAGAATCACCTTTGCCATCCCTATCAAATACGGAATTGAGTTGATGACTTCTCAGCGTGTTATCCGATAGAAAATTGAAGATACCTCATTCTTAATTAATATACGATGGCTTTTTTATTCCGAAGAAAAAAGAAAAAATCTCCACAGCCTGAGCTTCAGAGCCAACTTTCAAGAGATTACCGGGCAGTCGCTGCTACAGATGTGGGATCAGTGAGGGATAATAACGAAGACAACCTCATTTTTAGTAGACCATTTGATAAGGATAAAAGAATAGAAAAAGGATGTCTCGCACTGGTCGCAGATGGTATGGGTGGACATAGTAAAGGAGAATTAGCCTCAAAACTGGCTACAGAAATTATCACCAGATCTTATTTTGATTCTTCTCTGGATATCCTGGAAGCATTGAAGCAAGCGTTTGAAAAGGCAAACAAAACCATCTATCAGCAGGCATCTAAGTCTGCACGTACCAAGGGAATGGGGACAACTTGTACTGCTGTTGTATTACTTCAGGATCGGATCTATTTAGGACATGTGGGTGATAGCCGTGCGTATTTACTGAATAATGAGCATCTGATACAACTATCATGTGATCATACCTATGTCCAGCATTTGCTGGACAAGGGCATGATCCAGCAAGAGGAAGCATTGAGCCATCCTCAACGCAATATTATTACCCGTGCAATGGGTACCAATGCCAAACTTAACGCAGACTATTCAGAACAAAAGGTACGATTCGAAGAGGGAGATAAACTACTCCTCTGTAGCGATGGCCTATATGAATACCTTCCCACTCATGAAATACAGGATATCATAGGTCAGTACTCACTGAATGACGCTGCACATGCTATGATTCAACTTGCTAAGAAACGTGGAGGACATGACAACATCTCTGTGTTGATTGTGGAAGCAGTATATGAAGAATCTGATACATATAATAAAGAAACCCAAAAGCTGAACCTATCATGATTGGTAAACATATTTCCAACTACTATATCACCGAGCAACTGGGTGAAGGAGGAATGGGTACGGTATATAGAGCTACTGATAAATATCTGGAACGCACCGTAGCACTGAAAATGCTACACCCTTTTCTGACAAAAGATCCGGACTACTTCAAACGTTTCCGAAACGAAGCATATTTATCTGCAAAGATCTCACATCCCAATGTGGCTACCCTTTATAATTTTGAAGAATCGGATCAACATCACTTCATTGTGATGGAATATGTCAATGGGGCACCCCTTGATAAAGTACTCAAGCTTCAAGGAAAACTTCCCGAGCAAGAAACAGTGAAAATCATTCTTCAAATTCTGGAAGGACTAGGAGCTGCTCATGACCTGGGGATCATGCATAGAGACCTAAAACCCGGGAATATCATAATCAATACAAAGGGATATGTAAAACTCATGGATTTTGGGATTGCCCGTTTAGAAACAGCGGAAAGGTTGACCCAGCAAAATAGCGTCATTGGTACCTTAGAATATCTTGCCCCTGAACTGGTTAAAGGAGAATCCCCTTCAAAGCAATCTGATTTGTATGCAGTGGGAGTAATGATGCATGAAATGTTGTCTGGACAGACCTTATATCATGCAGATAGTGAGGCAGCGCTGATGTATCAAATTGCGCATGTAGCACCTAATATTCGTCTTCCAGAGGTATCACCTAAATTGGTTCGTATTCTGAAAAAGCTTACACACAAAGTTCCTCAGAAGCGCTATACCAATACATCTGAAGTAATTCGAGACCTGGAACAAATGTATCTTCCTGGCAAGGTAAATACCTCCTTACTTACTGACAAGATTGTTCACGAATCTATCCAGGCAAGTACCCCATGGAATACGCTTCCTAAAAAAGTACTTTCTACGATTACAGCCTGGCGCATTCCAACGGTAAAACACGTTCAATTACCTTTTGATATAGATATCAGGATCATCGCGATCGCTGCAATATTGAGTCTCCTCATTCTTATCGTGGGGTTGATCCCTTTAAGCCGAGAACAAGGAACCTCCTCCAGTTCTTTAGCAGAAACAGACAATCTGACAACAGTTGATGATCCCTTAACATCTCTACCGTCTATGAATACTCTCACCGATGGAAAAACACCTGTTCCTGTCATTCCATTTGAAGAAGGTGAAGGACCTCAACCCCCCGATAGACCTCAAAAAGAGGAAGAGCCTTTAAATAGGCCCAAGCAGCACGTCATTAAACCAGTGGAAAATACTCCCACTGATCAAGGCTCTTCCTCACAATCCAATAAAACAACACAACAACAATCAGAACAAAAATCTCCGACCAGGGAGTCTGGCTCAAGTGACATAAGCGCTGAATCTGAGGAAAATAAACAGGATAAAGCCACTGAAGATCAGGTTGTACAACAAGATGAGCAATCCTTTATTCAAGAAAAACCTGTCAACACGATTTCCCTTACTATACCAGAAATAAATATTACTGCCAGGTTCTCAAAGACGCTATCTTCGGAGAAAAACCACCAGGGGGAAATCGTCTACCTCAGAAACACCAGACCAGTGTACTACGGAAATCATCTCATTGTCAATAAAGATGCAAGAGTACGAGCACAGGTTGTCAAACTCAGGAGTGGCGCTCAGAAAAAACGAGCATTCCTTGGGATACAACTCATCGCAGTTGAAGCTGTAAACGGCCAATGGCTGGAATTGGAATTCCCAGAATATAGCAATGTAGCCAAAGACAAAGTAGAATTTGAACAAGGAAGAACACTCAACAACGTCATAATCGCAGAAACTAGCTTAACCATTAACATACCATAACCACAATACCATGAAAAAATTATTCACATTCACTTTTACACTTTTAATCGTCCAAAGCATTATTGCTCAGGATATTCAGTCCAATGCAGAAGGTTTTTCTCTCAATATCAATGCCTCCGCTGCCACCTGGAACTCTGGAAGCTTCTTTTTAGGCTCATTGGATGAGGAAGAACCTTTGGGAGTAGGTATTAATCTAAAAGCCGGATACGGAATTACGCAAAATATCGAAGTATTCATAAGCTATGCATTCAGGACCTTCAGTTTTAATGACGATTTTGATACCTACAGTAATCAGACAGTCGACATTGGTGGAAGATATAATTTTGGGGCTACCCTTCGCAAGTTCAGACCTTTCGCAGAAGCTTCACTCACCATCAATAGTTTCACCATGGACCCTATTGTCTTTGATACCAACAATTTTTTTGATACGTTTAAATTGGAAGTAAGCGGACTCGGTGGTACTATTGGGGGAGGATTTCACTATTTTTTCGTTCGCAATCTCAGTGGTACCTTAAATGCCAAAGCAGTGTTTGGTACATTTGATGAGGTAACACTCTCTGGAGAAGAAGTAACAGGGTTAGAAGAAGACCTGGATTATACATTATATATCTTTCAACTGGGCCTAACGTATTTTTTTGAATAAATCATCTATGTCTTCAACTATTCGCGTACTCATTGTCGATGACCATCAAATCATCCTGGACAGCCTGGAGCTCTTGTTTGACCTCATGGAAGATGTACAAGTAGTAGGAACGTTGAATGATAGCAGAAAAGTGTTGGACTTTTTATCTTCAAATGAAGTCGATATTCTCATTACTGATTTAACGATGCCATACATGAATGGTACACAACTGAGTTTTAAAGTCAAAGAAGCTTTTCCCGACCTAAAAATTCTCATGCTTACCGTAAACGATCAACCCGATGGCATCCAAGATGCTTTTAAAGCGGGCATATCGGGATATGTGATGAAAAAAGCAGGAAGAGAGGAACTGGAAATAGCCATTCGTACCATTGCATCAGGTCAGTTGCACTTTAGCCAGGAAGTGATGAAGACGTTACTTACGTCCCAGGGAACAGATGATCATGCAGAACGTATTAAGCATTTAACAAAAAGAGAGATCGAAATCATCAAGCTTATTGTGCAGGAATATTCCTCGGCACAGATAGCAGAAAAGCTATTCATCAGCCTGGGAACAGTAGAGACGCATCGGCATAATATTTTTAAAAAGCTGGATGTAAAAAACTCGATAGGTGTTGTAAAATACGCACTCAAATACAATTTAGTTTGAAAAGATATCTTGGGTTCATATTGACGATAACCGCCCTCATTTTATGGGAATGCCGGGGATTTTCTCAGGGGGCGGATTCCCTTTATCGCAATTATCTCAAGACCCAGGCGTTGGACGATGCCCGGGAAAGAGATACACTTTCAATTATCGCCTACTCTCAGTATACTGAATACCAGATTAATGATAATCACCCCGATGCTCAATTAATGGTAGATTCCCTAGCGTCACTTACCCAGGCTTCCACCTGGCAAAAATCCTATGGGATATATCTCAGAATTCTTGGGCGTTTCTACGACACCCAGGGAAACATGGATGAGGCATTAAACTACTATAATCTTGCAATCGATACGCTCAGGGCAAGTGGCCCTCCTTTTGGAGACTTGTCTTCCGCTATGATCGGAGCAGGGTTTGTGCTACTCAACACACAGCTCTACGAACAAAGTTACAGAACACTGAGAGAGGCTTATGGATATGCGAGGCAAGCCGACCATTTGAAAAATCAGTGGATTACCCTGAATTTTTTTGGGGATTATAATTATTACAGTGCCTTTCGACAAGAAAACTATGACTCCGCATTATACTATTATCTAAAGACCGATTCTTTAGTAACAAAACATGATATGCAGGGGTATTTTCGCGCAGACAATGATCTGGGACTAGCAGATGTGTATCGAAGACTGGGTAAGCAAGAACTATCTGAGAAATACTGGAATCGCTCGTTAGAAACAGCCAAGGAATACAATAATTATGGAGTGATTTATGCTTTGTATGTAGATAAAGCTGAAATTTTTGAGAATAATGGAGACTTACAAAAAGCACTCGAACTCAAACTGGAAGCTTATAAATATGTACAAGAATCCGGTTGGATCGAGTTTATTGCCAGAGCAGACAATCATCTATACTGGACCTACAAATCTTTGGGAGATTATGAACAAGCATTATTCTATTATGAAAAATACATCGCTGCTCAGGATAGTATGAGAAAGAATGAAGCTACTGCCCGATATGCAGAATTGGAAGCGAAATATGAATCCAATAAAAAGGAAGAAGAAATTATTAAGCTCCAGAACCAAAACCTACAACAATCGCGAAATTTCCTGATTATCCTTTCGGCTATCGGCGCATTGCTCATAGGACTCATCACATGGGCTAACTGGAACTTACGCAAGAAAAACGCTACGCTACAAAAGAAAAATAAAGAAATTATGTTGGCCCAGCTTAAAGGGCAAAATCTTGAGCGACGTAGGATGGCGCTGGAATTACACGATAACCTGAATACTAAAATCGCAGCCATCCGCTGGCAACTTGAAGCAATTATACCTCTTACTAAAGAAAAAGTACACAAGGTATTGGGACATACTTTGCAGTTAATCGAAGATATATATGGCGATGTAAGACTGATTTCGCATAATCTTATGCCAGAAAAGGTAGAGGCCGTAGGCTTAATCGTTGCGCTGGAAAGCTTGCTTAAGCAACTCAAACAAAATAATAAAGTATCCTTCCATCTGGTAGTAAATACAGCACCCGATTTTGATTTCGGTTCTTTAACCTATCCCCTCTACAATATCATTTTTGAGATGATCAATAATATTCTTAAACACGCTCAGGCTCAGAATGGTTGGATTAGTATTTCGAGTACATCATCCAAAATACTACTCACTGTGAGCGATGACGGAATAGGGTTTGATATAGATCAAATGACCAATGGATACGGTATCAAAAATATCACTTCCCGACTGGAGAATATTAAGGGAAAGTGGAACATTGAAAGTGCACCAGGACAAGGAACAAAATTTTTTATAGAAATCCCTTTGCTTGATTGATGCAAGCTATATCACGTCTTTTACTTACCCCGTATATTAAACCCTTTATCACTAATTATCTCTATTTCATCGTTAACTTTCTATATTTCCAATATATTTGAGATATTTACCTTATAATCTGTAAATACTTTAAATTAAATTTTATTATTTTAATTTGAACTTTATTCTGTATCAATAGGACATTTTTTGTTCCCAACTATATCTTCTGCATGCAAATCAGTTCTACTCTATGTCATTTCACTATGAGTTGCTCCAATAGCCCTATCATGATATGCATTTTGATGATGATTATGGGTCTAACATGTCATTCATGCAAGCATCAAACAGTAAAAACTTCATCTCCCACGTATCTGTTTTTAGGGAATAGTATTACATATGGGGGTAGATATGTAGACTACATTGAGACAGCTTTTTTACTAAATAACGAAGAATTAGCCCCCAAGATAGTCAACCTTGGATTGAGTAGCGAAACACTGACAGGGATCTCTGAAGACGATCACCCTTTCCCAAGACCTTCCTTACTTGAGCGACTTTCTGCTTGCCTTGATTCAGTCCAACCTGACCACGTGATTGCATGCTACGGTATCAACTGCGGGATCTATCATCCCTTTGATTCGGTCATATTTACCAGCTTCAAAACGGGAATACAACAATTAATTCGCGAGGTGAGAGTACGAGATATCTCCTTAACTTTACTTACCCCTGGGCCTTTTGCAAGTGATGTAGCTAATGTGGTATCTTTTGATTCAGTTCCCGGATATTCCTATCGCAATCCCTATAAGGAATACGATAAAGTGATGGAGATATTTTCGGAATGGATTTTGTCTCTTGACACCATTCCTGAAGTAAAAGTAGTGGATATCCGGTCCCCACTTAAAAGACATACTCCCCTTTCCTATTCACAACAAGATCCTATTCACCCCAATGCTACAGGGCATGCCATTATTGCTGAGGCAATACTTGATTGCTGGAATGTCTCCAGCAATCAGGATGTATTATCCTCAGGGGTTGATATTACGCAATCAGATTCTGCCTGGTTAACTTTAGAAAAGATGGTACAATCACAGCGTATGAGCTATGATCGCTCACTCTTGAATCGCATAGGTCATCAACATCCCGTCATTATGAAATCAATTACCTCCAGTTGGGAAGAAGCTCGATCCCTCAATCAATTCTATGATCAGCAAATAGATATATTTTTATCCAAAAGGTAAGTCTACTATACCGCAACATATCAACCCTTAAATGTTTAAAGTATTTCACGTAATGGGAGCATTCTTCCAAAATTCTTTGTATACTCAATGTAATACATATTTTTTGCATTACTACTCTATCTAATTAAATCACAGGGCAAACGCACTAACAACATGAATAGCTTGAAATCAAAAGCTTATATTGATCCGATGTATACAAATTTTTACCCCAGATAATGAATTCATTATGGAATTTGGTGCATTCGCCCTAATTAAATCACTTACATATGAAATATCACAAAAAAGGTAGGCGAGATTTTTTAAAGACCTCCACGCTTGCAGGTACTTTTCTCGGAATAACTCCAGCACATGCACTCTCATCTCAAGCTGTGATGGACAAACTTCAATCACTGATCCAGGACCGTCCTGCCAAAGCACCTACAGTTATGGGCTTACGAACGGATCCCATAGATCAGGTACGTGTAGCCTTCATTGGACTGGGAAATAGAGGTCCAGGACATGTACGACGTACCCAGGCTTTATACCCAAAGGCCAAGGTTGTCGCGCTATGTGATGTAAGAAAGGATCGTGCTCAAATGTCTGCCGACTGGCTACAGGAGCAAGGACATAGCGCAGAAGTATATGGAGGGACAGAAGATGCCTGGAAAGAGATGGTCCGACGGGATGACATTGACCTTGTGATCATTTCGACTCCCTGGAAGGATCACGTATCCATGTGTGTATATGCCATGCAACAGGGGAAACATGTAGCTTGTGAAGTCCCTATAGCAACGACGCTGGAAGAATGTTGGCAGCTTGTAGATACTGCTGAAGAGATGCAACGGAACTGTATGATGTTAGAAAATGTCTGTTATGGAGATGAGGAATTGTGGGTACTCAACATGGTCAATAAAGGAGTATTTGGTACCCTTACGTATGGAGAAGCTGCATATATTCACAATCTACGCGGTTCTTTATTCAATGAGAATGGTTACTACAACATGTGGAGAATAAGGCATCACGTAGAAAAGGATGGAAATTTATATCCCACACATGGATTGGGACCTGTAGCACAATATATGAATATTGCACGTGGAGACCGCTTCAACTTTCTGGTATCAATGAGTTCCCTGGAAGCGAGCCTTAGCGAAGAATCACTCACTGTAGACAATGACAATGAGTTCTACAATCGAAGTGACTTTCAACATGGAGATATGAATAATTCGCTCATCAAAACGGCAAAAGGCCGTACTATCTTGGTTCAACATGACGTCGTAACTCCCAGACCCTACAGCAGGATCAATTTATTGTCTGGAACCATGGCTACACATGAAGGCTACCCCAGCCGATTGTCAGTTCATGGCAAGGGTCATGAGTGGCTTTCTGAGGAAGATTATCAGGAAATGTATAAGAAATATCGTCACCCCATTTGGGACCAATTAAAGGACGAAATAGCGAAAAATGGCGGACATGGAGGAATGGATTTTGTAATGACCTATCGACTGATTGATTGTTTTAATCGTGGAGTACCTCTCGATATGGATGTATATGATGGTGTGGACTGGTCGGTCGTCACCCCGCTTTCTGCTGTTTCCGTTCAACTAGGAAGTATACCTGTACAGTTTCCAGACTTTACGCGCGGGAAATGGAAAGGTGAACGAGTGTTAGGTATGATTGGGAATGTATAGAAGTATTACATATCCAAAGGGGAAGTCTCATAAGTCGACTTCCCCTCTTAAATTTTTTTTATTGTTTTTAAAAATGCTGCGCTAATTTTTAAAAACAATAAATCCTCTT
>CAZZEC010000173.1:0-11097 GCA_964652565.1 uncultured Bacteroidia bacterium | reverse complement strand
TACTATCTACTCTTAGATTGTCGAGATTAAGTACTTCATAATAATCACGTATATTTTGATTATTCTCGGTAAAATCCGCGGGGTCAATGATCACTAGACCTGCTAACACATCTGGGTAATAGTTTGCAAATCCTCGGACATATACTCCTCCCAATGAATGCCCCACAAGAATATAGGGTGGATTAATGTGTAACTGACTAAGAAGTGAGATCAGCTTGTCAGAGACATTTTTAATAGTTGGCATCTCGTTATCGGCCTCAGATTTGCCAATTCCGGGTCTATCATAAGTGATCAAAGGAGCTAGCTTTGAAACGCCAGGTAACACTCGATCCCAATTATCCATAGGAGTTCCGTACCCACTCTCAAACACCACCACGGGTTGTCCAGCCTTTCGATCTTCGATACCAATTGTATTCACATATATCTGAGTACTATCAACTTTGACAAATCTCTTTTGAGAAAACAAGCGTACAGAAAATAGTAGGCCTATTACAACTATAATAAATCTCATATAGGTATTTTTAGGGAGTTTCTATTTCTTTCGGTTTTCAAATTCAGTTCTTATCAGCGCTTCCAAGTTGTCAAAACTTATTTTTAGCGAATTAGAAGTTATGGATAGAGGAGAGCCATACATTTTATAGTTTGCTTTCATCGCATATTTTGATAGTCCATTTTTTGCGCGGTCTATATACTTATTTGGCTTTTCAGTTTGTAACATGAGAAATTTTGTCGATGCTACATAGCTTTTCTTATCTCCAACCTACTGATCGTGAAACCCCTTCCCTTCAAGAATTTTTTGTTTATATTTTTCTATCCTTGAGATCCGGGTTTTGGATTGTTTGGGGGCAGAGAAATAAAGAATATACCCACGTTGCCGTCCGGGAGTTAATGCTTCAAATGCAGATTTGAATGTAGGGTCCTCATCTAGCTTTTGTTGAAGTTCTGCTGGGATAGGTTCGGGATTTTTTTTAAATGCAACTTTCAACCCCGCTTTCTCCACTTCTATAGCCTCATATACATAGGCTTTTATAATGGGTTCCATTTCAGGAATTTCCTTTGTATTTGTAAATTTAATCAAGCGGGCAGCTTGCGAATTTTCCCCAGGTTTGGTCAAGGTATGCTGGGTATCTGTAAGTAAAGAACCTTTGAAAAAACTTATTGCACAGTATTCCTTAAATGCACTTAATATTAATACGTTTTTGTTCTGATACGTGTAGCAAGGAACTTTCCACTTCAGGTCTTCGGTCAGTCCGCATTCGAGGAGGATCTTCCTTAGGGCTTTTATTTCTTCTACCCATGGTAAGACTTTACAGTCTGGTGTACCTCCTAATGGGCACCGTCCGCAACCTTCAATAAGAT
This sequence comes from uncultured Bacteroidia bacterium, assembly GCA_964652565.1. GTDB lineage: Bacteria > Bacteroidota > Bacteroidia > J057 > J057 > JBCCTX01. The sequence continues at coordinate 9,738 of CAZZEC010000173.1, read as the reverse complement.
ATGTATCAACTTTGGGATTCATATCATTCGATCAATAATCTTTTTGTAATGCTCTTTTTGGGGTAGATTAATAGGAGTAGACTTGAAGTCGTACCCCTATTAGTTATTAGGTGTAAAAGAGAAATTATATCGTGGGATATTCCCAGGGACCCCTGTATTCTCTACTTAATAGCTGATTGGCTCCTTCATCACCTACAATCAGTTCTTTTTCGCCATCCCATTCCAGACTTCTTCCCAATTTATAAGAAAGTACTGCTAGTAGGCTCATATTAGTGGCCAGATGGCCATGTTCAATATCACAAGCAGGGCGATTACCGTTTTCGATGGCTGAAATAAAATCGGCCCAAAGTTCTTTGATATTCTGGTGATCAGGTTCGTGGAGTGTCGGTTCTACATTGATGATTTCTTTCTTATCATCTTTGGGGTAGAACGTCCAACCATCCAGCCAACCCATGTGGAAGGTTCCTTCCGTTCCATAAAAATAACACCCTACATTGTGTTTTTCATTGAAGTTTCCAATGCATCTTCTATTTTCCCACTCACAGACAAAATTCTCAAACTCAAAAGTAGCTAGCTGAGTATCAGGAGCATCAGAATTATCTTGTCGGATGTATTTAGACCCTGTAGAATAAATATGTTTGGGATATCTTTCTTCTGTCCACCAAAGCACCTGATCAAACCAGTGTATACCCCAATCCGCAATGGTTCCATTTGCATAATCCATGAAGTTTCGGAAGCCTTTGGGATGAATTTGTGTATTAAATGGGCGGTAGGGGGCAGGTCCACACCACATATCCCAGTCCAATCCTTCTGGTGGTTCAGAATCCGGAGTTTTCTCTCCTGGTCCACTGCTGTAGTTTACAAAACATTTTACATGACGAATATCACCTACCTTACCTGATTTGAGGAATTCCATTCCGGAAATATTATGAGGCGACATACGCCTGTGCGTACCTACTTGTACTACTCTTTCATAATCTCTGGCAGCTTTAAGCATGGCTTTACCTTCGTTGATGGTATGTCCGATAGGTTTCTCCACATATACATGTGCTCCATTTTGCACAGCCATGATCATGGGTAGAGCATGCCAGTGATCGGGCGTACCGATAATGACTATTTCTGGTTTTTCCTGTGTGATCAGCTCGCGATAATCTTTATACCCTTTTGGTTGGTCTCCGGAAAGTGTATTGATTTCCTCGATAGATGCTTTAAGATGAGATTGGTCCACATCGCATACAGCTATCACAGTACCTACTTTAGATGCCATTGCTTCTCTGAGAATGTTCATCCCCCACCACCCCGCACCTATCAAAGCGATGGAATATTTTTTCATGGGATGCCTACTCAATCCAGGGAGTATAGGGTAGGCAGAAAAAACGGTGCTTGCTGCTGCTGTGTTTTTGATAAATTTTCTTCTATTCATTGTATAAATGATCGTAATGTGAATGTAATGATTTACTATTAACTGATGGTTGATTCAGATTCAACAAGGACAATATCTTAATATACCGACAGGGTAAACGCACTAAAATTATTAATAGCTAGAAATCAGCAGCTTACATTGATTCAATGTATAAATATTTTAATCGCAACCAATTAATAATGAATTATGTATAAAATTAGGTGCGTTTGCCCTGGTATATCGACTATTATAAGCATGTTACAAAATTTTAGGTTTAGGTAAAATACTTATCAAGATTTTTTACCTTAGCAGTATGCGTATTGTTTTCATGGGCACTCCGGAATTTGCTGTAGCCTCTCTGGATATGTTAAACCAGGCGGGGTACGACATAGTATCCGTTGTAACAACACCAGACAAGCCAGCAGGGAGAGGCAAAAAATTGCGTTCTTCTGCCGTGAAATTATATGCAGTGGAGAATAGTATTTCCATTTTACAACCAGTGAAGTTACGCGATCCTATTTTTATTGAGCAATTGGAACAGTTAAAACCCGATATATTTGTAGTGGTTGCTTTTCGGATGTTGCCAGAGGTGGTCTGGTCCATTCCTTCAATTGGGACTTTCAATCTGCATGCTTCATTACTTCCGGATTACCGAGGAGCTGCTCCAATCAATTGGGTACTTATCAATGGAGAGACTCGTACTGGGGTAACAACCTTTATGATCGATAAACAGATTGATACGGGCAATATCTTATTGCAAAGAGAAGTGGAAGTTCCATTTGAATGGAATGCAGGAGATCTTCATGATACATTGATGAAAGTAGGGGCTGAATTGGTCTTGGAAACAGTCAAAGGATTAGAAGAACAAAAGTTACACCCAGTTCCACAAGACGATTCATTATTTCTCCATCCCGCGCCCAAGATTTTCAAAGAAGACTGTCGAATCAATTGGGAACGATCAGCCAGACACATTTACAATCACATCCGAGGTTTGTCCCCCTATCCTGTGGCCTGGACTATGCTTGAGGATAAGATGGTTAAATTATTTAAGGCACAAATAGGAACAGTCATAGAAGATGAAGTACCTGGGCATATTGAAATTGCAAGCAATCAATCCTTCATAAAGGTAGCTACCCTAGATAGATGGATTGAAATCGAGGAACTCCAAATGGAAGGTAAAAGAAGAATGCATACCCATGATTTTCTTCAGGGTTACAAGGAAAAACTACAGTTATTTATCTAACTAAAATAACAGGGAATATTTCAGGTTAAGCAATAATTTGCATTCTATTAGTATATAATTCCACTAATCGAGTTGACCAGTCTTCTCGGGGAGGTGTATTTCTCGGATCTGGAACAATAAGTGATCGTGTACTATCGCCTCTTTTTACTACGTTCGTCGGATGTGGCAGATCACTGAGATACATGATCATGGGATCAAATTCAGAGGTACTCATGATTAATTTGATATAATCTTTTGAATGATCCCAATTGAAGTCTTCAATAAAGCTATCATGTTTCACTGTGATATAGTTTCCATCTGCTGCTTCAGAACTTTCTCCCTCGTTCAACCATATCCCACGTGTCGGTAGTAAGGTAGGGTAGGAGGCAAAGGTCATTGACATGTATACCAGGCTACAATATAGAGGTTGGCTGGAGTGATTGGTAATCTTAATTCTTAGTTTAGTAATGTGATTACCTTGATTATCCCTGAGATTTAAATTCATTTCGACTTGTTCTTCCAGGAGATTGAGTGCCAATTCCGAACCATCGGGCTGCAATTGGAAAATCTCAATCTCTACGGGATACATTTTCAGGTGAGAAGGGGCTCCTGTATGTAATTGTGTTTTACTGTGGTGAAGTTGATGAATAAAGTTCCATCTGGACATATGGAGTAGATAGTTGTATGCGAGTTCCATACAGATAGGATCATATCCATTGATTTGTTCTACCAGGGGTTTGTCATCAAAAGGGTGAGTGATCGTAAGTTCTCCATTATTCCCTTGTAACACATAATCTGAGAGGTCTTCGGAGGTAGTAATATTAATGGCTGTATTTTCGCTGTTGGGAGTCTTTTCGTTATACTTTGAAGTGAAATTGTCTATAGCTTCCTGATCTCCTTTTACCAGTACATTGATAGGTTTATAGGCAGCACCTTCAACATACCCTCTGTATATTCCTGTTTTAGAAGGTGGTTGGTCATCAAATTCAATACGACAATAGCCTGGAAAGACTTGTATAACTCTTGCGGAGAAGGATTGTTCATTGTCAGCCAGGACTTTCACCGGCGTTGTTTCTTCAGAAGTGTTCACCGGGATACCGTGAATGGCCCCCAGATCTATGGTCCAACCCAGTGCTTCATTGTAAGATACATTGCAGTATGCAGGTCTTCTTCCTGGAGAGCCGCTTAAGAATGTACTGTAAATTTCGTTGGGATTTTTACTGCTGGCGTAAATTTGAGGAGTTTGGGGCTTCCGTTTCATATTACGCATGACACTTGTGGCCCGGTTTCTCAATTCATAATAGCTAATCCCAGAAGGAATTTGTCTAAGGATATCCAATAATGTAATCGTAAAATATCCACCTACACTTCCGTCCTCTCTTCGGGATTCCCATGCCTCTTCCACATTTCTACATGCGGCCATGTGTATGTGTTCAGCTTCTGGGAACAACTCTTCAAGTAAAACATGTTCATCGGATAAAGCACTCAAAGGAATTTCATCTTTAAACAAGAAACCGTCATAAGATCTTGCAGGTAAAGCCTGGGGAGTTGCTAAGCGCGAAGTCAGTTCTGTAATTTCTACGTCTTCACCAGTCAAAGGTATATTTCCTTCAAGATTTCTCGTATTACCACCTGAGTGGCAGCAGTCAGTGATAAACAGAACATGTGCCCCTTTGTTTGCTGTGTGTTTATGTAAGAGGTATCTCAACTCTTTATCTGATAGTGTTGTGCCTACACCTCCCGGTCTGCTATTTGCGGAGGTATCATAACACACTAATGTTGCCAGACAGTTGTCCGTTTCTACCCGTTGGAATGCAGGAACATCGGTATGCTCACGTACGCCATGGCCAGCAAAGTAAAAGAGAATAACATCTCCCGGATTTACAGTTGAAAAATGTTGTTGAAAGGCTTCGACAATATGCTGTTTGGTGGGTTTTTTAGAGGAGTCACTTGTGAGTATTTCCAGACTCACATTAAATTCATTTTGAGTGTTGAGGTATTCTTCCAGAGATCTTACATCCTGAACGCAACCAGCTAGGGGTCTGACAGTTTCATATTCATCGATACCTATGAGTAATGCATGAAGTGTGCGGGTTGAAGCCATGGGTTTGAGGTGTAATTATTTTTAGAATATAAATAATTGGGATGTTAGGAAAGTATTTGCAGTATTCCAAACTTTATCGGGATGATCTGTGATACAACGTCAATTTACTGCAGATTCTATTAATCGTATACTTCCGTCATCTGCATTTAGTTCTGCAGGAATACCGTAAGGAAGAATTGCGTTGTGAGAGATATGTCCAAATGGCATTAGGTATACGACAGGTATATTCAGATCTTTCGTTCTGTCGCGGATAACTTCTAGTAGAGAAAGAGAATCGGGAAAATCAGGGTCTTCTATTTCTACTTCGCAATCAACGAATACTCCCAAAGCAATACCTTTAGCTTTTTGCAATTTACCAGCTAATATGAGCTGCGTCAGCATGCGATCAATACGGTAGGGAGATTCGCCAATATCTTCCAGGAATACGATGCTATCCTCAAAGTCCAGTTCATAGGGGGTTCCCATCAATGTACTAATAAGTGTCAAATTGCCCCCAACAAGTACTCCCTCTGCTACCCCTTCACGAATGGTAATGGTGGGAGGAAAAGGTGTTTGGGGTAAGTCCTTTTGATCGTCAGGAATAACAGGATGGAGTAATGCATCTTGAGAAGAGATGGTGTAATTATCTGATGCTTCCAGCAACAGGCTTTTGTACTGTTGTAAACTAAAATCTGTATAGGTGGAATCTCCATTAGGACCGTGAAACGAAACTACACCTGCCTGTGTAAAGATTCCCATGTGTAAAGCCGTAATGTCGCTATATCCTACAAATACTTTAGGGTTGTTTCTAATCAGATCATAATCTAGTTCAGACAGTATCCTTCCAGCTCCATATCCCCCTCTGGCACATATAATCCCATCTACATCATCATCTCTAAACATTGCGTGTAAGTCTTCTAATCGCTGTTGATCTGTTCCTGCCAAAAACCCTTTTTTTACTCTGATATTATCAGAGTATTTCGTGTTAAATCCCAGCATTTGGAGATTTTGGAGGGTTTTCTCAAAATTGTATCGTGAAATAGAACTGGACGGTGTAATAAGTCCTATGGTATCTCCTTTCTTGAGGGCTTTAGGTTTGATGAGTTTTTGGTAGGATGCTCTCTGGGTTTTTCCATACAGAGTAGAACCTGTTAATGAAAGGGTAGAAATAATACCCCCTTTTTGAATAAAGTGTCGGCGGTGCATGTTAGATGAAAAATTATACGCCAAGTGTATATGTGCATACACACTTATCAGAACTATTTACAACTGGGTAATCCATATTATCAGGAACTGACTTCCCTATCAAATAATGAATCAATAAATGCTTGCGGATCAAATACCTGAAGATCTTCTATGCCTTCTCCAACCCCAATATATTTTACGGGTATCTTAAATTGGTCCGTGATACCAATTACAACTCCTCCTTTCGCTGTTCCATCCAATTTAGTCAATGCCAGTGCAGTTACCTGAGTGGCTTTTGTGAATGCATCAGCCTGTATAATAGCATTTTGTCCTGTAGAGGCATCTAATACCAATAAGACCTCATGGGGCGTATCAGGAACGAGTTTAGACATCGAGCGCTTAATTTTGGATAGCTCATTCATCAAGTTGATCTTGTTATGCAATCGTCCTGCGGTATCGACAATTACTACATCTGCCTCTTGCTGAATACCCTGCTTGACTGCATCATAGGCTACTGCTGCTGGGTCAGTATGCATTCCCTTAGATATTATATCTACGCCTACTCTTTCAGACCATTTCATCAACTGTTCCACAGCAGCTGCACGAAACGTATCACCAGCACCCAATAATACTTTTTTATTTTGCTGTTTAAACCTATGGGCTAATTTGCCAATGGTCGTAGTCTTTCCCACTCCATTGACCCCAACTACCATAATCACATAGGGTACTTTTTGACTGTTGTGGGGGGACACTTCAGGGATAGTAAAATCATCGGCTCCTTCTACATTACTTTCCAACATCAGTTGAAGAATTTCATCCTTGAGAAGGAAATTGAGTTCATTCGTATTGGTATATTTGTCTCTGGCTGCCCTTTCATTGATGCGTTCGATAATTTTTATGGTAGTTTTCACTCCTACATCACTCTCAATAAGAACTTCTTCCAGTTCATCTAAGACGTCATCATCCACCTTACTTTTCCCGACCAATGCCTTTCCCAGACGCGAAAAAAATCCTTGTTTGGTTTTTTCGAGTCCTTTATCCAGCTTTTCTTGATTCTCTTTTTTCTTGAAAAAACTTTTCAGTGCCATTCTTTGTCCTAAATTGGATATTAATCGCAAAATATACGAAAAGCTACAAAATTAACCCAGTCTGTGTCCGAATTACCCAACAATCAATTGAATAGAGTAGATAATTTATTCGGTAATAACTTCTGGTTGAAAATGTTGTGTTAAGTGATGGGAGAGTGCGAGCAGGGTTCCTTCTTTGAATGGAGGGGCCATAAATTGGATACCGAAAGGTAGACCAGAGCTATGTTGACCTAGCGGTAGAGATATCGCAGGTACACCTGCTAAGTTGGCATGAACAGTATAGATATCACTCAGATACATTTCGATAGGATCGGAAGATTTCTCACCTAAAGAAAAAGCGGGAGAAGGTGTAGTAGGCATAATAATGAAATCACATTCCTGAAATAAATTCATGGTTGTGTCTCTTATCAATCTCCGTACTTTCATGGCCTGTGTGTAATAAGCATCATAATACCCTGCAGATAAGACAAAAGTCCCTAACATAATTCTTCTTTTAACCTCTGGTCCAAATCCTTCAGATCGAGTGTGTCTATATAGGTTAGTAATGGAATCAGGAGCATGTTGTGTTCGATGTCCATACCGGATACCATCGTATCGTTGTAGATTAGAGGATGCTTCAGCAGGAGTAAGTATGTAGTAGCAGGGGACAACATAGTCTAAGTAGGGAAAATGCAGCTCTTTGATAGGGTATCCCTGATTGCGTAACTCCTCAATAAGCTCATAGATTTGATTGCGTATTTCTGGATCCAGTGCTTTACTATCCAAAGCTTCCTTCAGGTATCCTATAGTAGCTCTTTCAGGTGGATGATCAAGGAATGACTCATAGACTTGAGTAGGTGTCACTGACAGCGTATTATCTTTTCCATCAGCCCCGGCCATTACGGTGAGCATTCGCGCAGCATCCTCGACTGAATGTGTAAGCGGGCCAATTTGATCAAAAGACGATGCATACGCAATGAGGCCCCATCGCGAAATACGACCATAGGTTGGCTTTAGGCCTACAATACCACAAAATGATGCGGGTTGTCTTACAGAGCCTCCAGTATCTGATCCCAGTGAGGCATGACATAATTGAGCAGCTACTGCTGCAGCTGAACCTCCAGAGGAACCTCCGGGAACTTTTTGGTGATCCCAGGGATTTTTGACCGGGCCTAATGACGAATTTTCATTAGAGGATCCCATTGCAAACTCATCACAATTTTGACGCCCAATGATAATAGCATCTTCATTGATCAGACGTTGAACCGCTGTAGCAGTGTAGACAGATTCAAATCCCTGGAGGATTTGAGATGAAGCTGTTAACTGGTGCGACTTGTAGCACAGGAGATCCTTGATGCCAACAACCAGACCTGCAAGAGATCCCGAACGACCGTCCCGCAACTTTTGGTCGATTCGATCCGCTTGCTCAAGAGATTCTCTCTCATATATTTCTAGAAAGGCGTTTAATTCTTTATGTTCTTCAATACGAGCGAGATAAGTTTCAACTAACTGTCTGCAACTTATCTCGCCTTTGGACAAATCACTCTGTATATCAGAGAGTCTGAAATATCTCTTCACGATAATTACTTGAGACCCTGGTCAAGTTTCTTGATTTCATCTACTTCAGAGTCAATCTCTTTCTTGATCTCCTGCGAAGCATCTTTAAATTCTCGAATTCCACGACCAAGACCTTTCATAAGCTCTGGTATTTTCTTTGCTCCGAACAACAGCAATACCACTAATACGATGAGTACAATCTCAGGCCCTCCTAATGAAAAGAAGAGCATTGAAGAAAATACTGTGGACATTAGCATACTTGACAGTAACATTTTTTTATTCTTAATTAAATTAGATTCTGCAAAATTAACCAATACATTCAAGTAAAAGTTAGTGAAATCTCTATTTATCTTTCACTTGAAGCAAAATTAGTATATGAAATTACAAGTTATTTCATCAATTTTCAAATGTATTGATTAACGATGTTTTCATAGAATTCTTGTCTTCCACTAATCATTTTGGGTTCGCCCATTTCCTGAGCGATGGTTCTAAGATCTTCCAGGGAAAGTGTACCAGACTCAAAGTCTTTTCCCTTTCCACTATCAAATGTGGAGTATCTATTTGCTCTTAATTGATTATATGATGAATCATGTAAGATGCGATGTGCTGTGCGTAGCGCTCTTGCAAAGGCATCCATTCCACCAATATGAGCATAAAACAAATCTTCGAGATCTGTAGAGTTTCTCCTAAGCTTCGCATCAAAATTGAACCCTCCAGAAGTAAATCCCCCATTTTTAAGGATTACCAGCATAGCTTCAGTTAGTTCATATAAATTATTTGGAAACTGGTCGGTGTCCCAGCCATTCTGATAGTCGCCCCTATTGGCATCAACACTCCCTAGTAATCCAGCATCAGCTGCTACCTGAAGTTCATGTTCAAATGTATGTCCTGCCAACGTGGCATGGTTTACCTCTATATTTAACTGAAAATCATCTAAAAGGTCAAATTCTCGTAGAAATCCAATGACTGTAGCCGCATCATAGTCATATTGATGTTTTGTGGGCTCCATGGGCTTGGGCTCAATGAAAAAGGGACCTGTAAATCCTTGTTTTCGTCCATAGTCCCTGGCCAGTGTTAGAAACCTTGCCATATGTTCCCGCTCTCGCTTCATATCGGTATTGAGTAGACTCATATATCCTTCCCTTCCTCCCCAAAATACATAATTAGCCCCTCCTAATTTTATGGTTGTGTCGATCATATTCTTGACCTGGGTAGCTGCACA
>CAZZEC010000172.1:8106-11155 GCA_964652565.1 uncultured Bacteroidia bacterium | reverse complement strand
TGAACCTAACTTTTACAGCACAGTAATACAGGATTGGGGGACCTCGTATTTACTAGCCAATGCCTGTGGTGAACGAGCATATACGTTGGTTGACTTAGGGCATCATCTCCCCAATACAAATATTGAACAGATTGTCGCTACGCTGTTATGGCGAGGAAAATTGGGAGGATTCCATTTCAATGATAGTAAATATGGCGATGATGACCTTACCGTAGGAAGTATCAAACCCTATCAATTGTTCCTAATCTTTAATGAGTTGGTTCAGGGTATGGAGCAAAACATTGCCAATAATCCACCATTGGCATGGATGATCGATGCCAGTCATAATATTAAAGACCCACTGGAAGATTTGATTCAAAGTCTGGAGGCCATACGCCTGGCTTATACTCAGGCTTTACTTGTCAACCGTGTAGAGCTCGAATCTTTTAGAGAAAAAAATGACGTAACTCAAGCGCAGGAACTACTACAAGAAGCTTTCCGTACAGATGTCCGCCCTATACTTGCAGAAGCTCGACTTCAAAGTGGTGGAGCTATAGATCCCATTGGATTATACAGGAAAATGGATGTACGTCAATTACTCATTAGCGAGCGAGGGGTTGAAAACGTAGCCAAGGGCTTATAAATTTATTATTAATATATTGTTAAATGCTGCTAACATGATACCCCTTCGGAGTTTTTCCACATGAGACTCGATTTGCTATTTTAAATGATTCGATATTGTCTAAGTGCTTAAATATGAACATTAAAAGATGAAAGTAACTGCCATCTTCGACATAGGAAGGACCAACAAGAAGCTTTTTCTCTTTGATACTCAATATCGTGAAGTATATAAAGAATATATACATTTTGATGAACTAGAAGATGAAGAGGGGTTTCCTTGCGATGATTTGGCAGCTATCACATCATGGATACACGATTGTTTAAATCGATTAATTCACAATCCCGCTTTTGAGATACAAGCTGTTAACTTCTCAGCTTATGGTGCCAGTTTCGTTCACCTGGATAGATATGGTCAACCCGCCACTCCCCTTTATAATTATTTAAAACCGATACCCGACGAGATCATGGCGTCTTTTTATGAAAAGTATGGAGGCGAAGCAACTATCAGTAGTGAAACCGCTTCACCGCCTTTGAGGATGCTCAATTCCGGTCTACAACTCTATTGGCTAAAATATTCACGAAAGCAAGCGTTTCGAAATATCCGTTGGTCATTGCACCTGCCCCAATACTTTAGTTATTTACTCACTCGAATTCCACTTAGTGAATATACCAGTATTGGATGTCATACCTATTTATGGGATTATGCCAAACATGACTATCACAACTGGGTATATGCTGAGAATTTACACCACATTCTTCCTACTATTGTGAATACCCAAACCAGCATTAATATAACCTATAAAAAACAAAGGCTCAAAGTGGGGATGGGTATCCATGACAGTTCTGCAGCACTCATACCCTATTTAGTTAGTAACACACAGCCTTTTTTATTGGTTTCTACAGGTACCTGGAGTATTTGCATGAACCCCTTTAACCAAACGCATTTGACAGATGAAGACTTGAATGATGACTGTTTAAATTTCTTGCAAATAGATGGTACTTCATTAAAAGCTTCGAGATTGTTTTTGGGAAATGAATATGATATTCAGATAGAAGCATTGCGCAAGTATTTCCAAAAACCCCCAGAATACCACCTATTTGTGAAATTTGATCCCGATATTCATTCCAAGTTAATTGAGAATAACAAAAAATACTTTCATTTTAAAAGCATTCATTTACCACGAGAACAGCCTACCCAAAACTTACTTTCTTGTTTTGATAATTATGAAATGGCATATCATCAACTCATGAAAGAGCTAGTTGAATTGCAGATACAAGCTATAGAAAGAGCTATGGGAAACACAAAGATATCCAGTATTTATATTGATGGAGGATTTGTAGAGAATGAGATTTTCTTGCGCTTATTGTGTTTTCATTTCAGGGACAAAAATCTGTACATTACTCAATTGCCTACAGGCTCTGCTGTAGGTGCAGCATTGATTATAAACGAAGAAAAGGGATATCAGCCATTTTTAAGCGAAAGATATACCGCTATTTCAACGGCACACTGATAATATATCTACCAAAGACCTAGGAACACTATTACTATATCATCGATGGAAACCGAACAAAGACAATTTGCAAAGACAGAGGAATTTGAGCGAGAACCAGTCCCCCAGTCTCAATGGAAATCCTGGAAAAGTTTTTTGGGAATGTACGCAGGAGAACATGCTGCAGGTACAGAGTTTGTGATTGGCCCTCTATTTCTAACGGCAGGCGTAAGTGCATTTGATTTGATCATCGGCTTGTTGATCGGCAATTTTTTGGCAGTAGCCAGTTGGCGGTTTTTAACAGCCGAAATTGCTATAAAGCATCGTTTAACGTTGTATTATCAACTAGAAAAGATTTGTGGAAGAAATTTAGTTACATTTTACAATGTTGCCAATGGGGTACTTTTCTGCTTTCTGGCAGGTGCAATGATTACCGTTTCTGCAACAGCAGTGGGAGTCCCGTTCAATATGGAAATGCCCAAATTAACTGACACGATGCCAAATGGCATTACATGGATTATCATTGTGCTTGTCATAGGAACTCTGATCTCCTTAATCGCTGCTCGAGGTTATAATGCTGTGTCTAAAGCAGCCAATTGGATGGCACCTTTTATTATATTGGCATTTCTTGCATGCGGGTTTGTATCCCTTCAACAACTAGGGGTATCAAATTTCGAGGAGTTTTGGAATATATGGGGAGAAGGTTCAGATCCGTTTCCAGGTCAGATTAAATATACATTTTGGCATGTTACCTTGTGGTCATGGTTTTGCAATGCAGCTATGCACATTGGTATGTCTGATTTATCTGTATTCAGATATGCCAAAAAATCCTCAGCGGGATGGACTACGGCTGCGGGAATGTATGTCGGCCACTATGTTGCATGGATAGCAGCGGCACTGTTATATGCAGTATATATCCAATCCCCAGAAGCTCAATCATTCCTTAGCAATAATGAGGC
>CAZZEC010000172.1:0-8006 GCA_964652565.1 uncultured Bacteroidia bacterium | reverse complement strand
TTTATCCTTGCTCCAGTGGGAGCCATCATTGTTTTTCAGGAATTTTTTGCGGAAAAAGCGGGTATACAGAAGAATTATGCAGAGAAAACCGGAATTACATTTAATTTATCTGTATTGTTGGCCTGGGGATTAACCCTAGGTATTTTCTATTCTCTGTCAGTATCTCAGGGAGTATTTTTGTCTTTTGTCACCCTCCCAGCATGGATAAGTTGTGGCGCACTATTCATTCTGTTCAGTAAGTTTTTACAAAAAAGGGCTTAACATATGTATAGACATGCATTCAAAATGAAACTTAAAGCAGGTTGTGAGGAAGAATATAAAAAGCGACACGATGAGATCTGGCCAGAATTAGCTCAATTTTTAGCTGAATCAGGTATCAGCGATTATAGCATCTTTTTAGACGAAGAGACTCATACCCTTTTCGCTGTACAAAAGCTTTCTGATACATTCGATGCCAGCCAAATTCCCAAACATCCCATTGTCAAAAAGTGGTGGGCATACATGGCAGATCTTATGGAGACCTATCCAGATAATGAGCCTGTTACATCACCGTTGATTGAGGTTTTTCATATGGATTAACTTAATTTTTTATTTCCCAACTCATGAATTATATGTCATTTTATCCCTCTTGCTTTCTATATTTAATGCTTATACTTGGAATAGCTTGTAAACAAATACAAACAGATTCTCCATATTCCACAGAACCAGCAGTTATCGCAAAGGGTAATAAATTATTTGACAACAACTGTGTTATCTGCCACAATTTCAGGACTACAGGAATTGGTCCTAATCTTGCCGGAATTACTCGAGAAGTTTCTGAGGATTGGCTCCGTACATTTATCAAAAATCCCATTCAAGTCATACAAACAGGTGATGAAAGAGGTACAGAGCTTTATGCTCAATATAAACAATACATGCCTCCCTTTCAGATGCTTCCAGAAGAAGACCTCGATGCGATACTCGCCTATCTCCATACTCATAAAGCGCGTCCTGAGACTCCCACTCGTACAGAATGGGGTGAGCTAGTGTTAAATCCTATCCCTGAAAAAATCCCCTTTTCAGGCCTGACGTTATTTATACAAGAATTTGTACAGGTACCAACTACTGCATCGGAAGGGCAACAAGCACGGATTAATAAAATTGCCCCTCTTCCAGATGGGAGTAAACGCATATTTGTACATGATCTGAGGGGGAAGCTGTATGAAATAGTAGATGATGAGGCACAATTATTTCTTGATTTAGCAGGGAAAAAACCTCATTTCATGCACACTCCCGGACACGGAACTGGTATGGGCAGCTTTGCATTTCATCCAGAATACGCACAAAATGGGATATTTTACACCACACACACGGAAGATCCCAAACGGTCTCCTAACGCAGATTTTTCCTATGATGAGGAATTGCGTGTCAAAGTTAGGTGGGTATTAACTGAGTGGACCCACCAGAACCCTCAAAGCTCCCTATTTAAAGGGACACATCGGGAGTTAATGCGCGTAGACATGGTGTCACAAATTCATGGGGTCCAGGAAATTTCCTTTAATCCTCTAGCAAGACCCGGAGATGAAGATTATGGTTTGTTGTATATAGGAATTGGAGACGGGGGCTCAGTAATTGGAAAAAAAAGCTTCCTTGTCCAGGATAAGGGAAAAGTATGGGGGTGTATTTTGCGTATTGATCCCAGAGGAAAGAATAGCGAAAATGGTCATTATGGTATACCTGATTCAAATCCTTTTGTGGGTGAGTCTGGAGCACTAGGAGAAATTTATGCCATGGGCTTCCGGAATCCCCATCGTTTTACCTGGGATGCATTACATGAAGGAAAGATGCTCGCTAGCGGTATTGGTCAACACTTCATGGAAGAAGTAAATCTCGTTATACCAGGGGCGAATTATGGTTGGCCTGAAAGAGAAGGGACTTTTCGGATGGATCCAGAAGGAGATCTAGGGAAATTATATCCCTTACCTTCGGATGATTCAGCATTGGGATATACCTATCCCGTAGCACAATTCGATCATGACGAGGGCCTTGCTATCTGTGGGGGATATGTGTATACAGGGGAATCTATTCCAGCATTGAACGGGAAGTATATTTTTGGGGAAATCGTCACAGGTCGGTTATTTATGTTAGATGCATCCTCATTACAATTGGGACATCAGGCACCCATACAGGAAGTAAAGATTGCATGGGAAAATGGACAAACTGCGACCTGGCCGGAACTCACAGATAACGTAAAGACTGGACATGGTAGGGTAGATTTCAGGATGGGTATAGATGCAGATGGAGAGTTATACCTCTCTACCAAAGCCAATGGAAAAATATTCAAGGTTGTGGGAGGGAGAATGGATGAAATGTAAATATTATTGATTAAGGAAAAAGGGAAGTAGTTCCCCTGTACCTAATGTAAAGCTTCTTATCACCCTATTATTACACTCTATACAAAATCCAAGCCCCGATAACAAAACATGCTATTTAATGGAGATAATTCAAACTTAATGCAATATTATACTCATATTATAACAATCTTTTGGGGACAATTCCACCTGTAGGTGAATGAGTTGGAGTATTTCTAGTTTTATGCCAGAAAGCTATTTAATATGAAAAGAGTTATATTTCATTGAGTTATTAATTAAAAATTTGTTTGAAAGCATATGTGATTCTCCCATTTTTTTGTCAAATAGCAACTCAATAAAATTCATTTACCTCTTTCACCTTACATAACAAGAATAAATATGCTCTTTTGAGCTATCTCTCAATGCACAACCTGATTCGGCAACACCTTTTGAGAAATGCGAATGCATAAAATTTCATGCATAATGCATTATGAATGGATTGTGATAAAAATAATTTTATGGAAAAGTATATGTAATCCTATGATATATAGATATTTATAATTTTAGTACGTTTTCCCTGCATTTTGATTCACAATTTTTCTGTTTACTTTCAACGTACTTCACTAAGAACCGAATTTCATGATATTGTTCGAATGTCCCAATTGCCTGAATCCCGTTTACTTTGAAAACACAAATTGTGAAAATTGTAAAATGACTTTGGGCTATCTTCCAAAAGAGAATCGTATGCTGGCGCTCAATCCTATGGAAGGACCTCAATGGAAGTCCATAAACCCCGAAGATGGGATACAGGAATTTTGTGCAAATCATATATATCAGTCCTGTAACTGGCTATTGCATGACCCTCATCCAGAACAACTCTGTATTGCCTGCAAGCTCAATGGGACTATCCCGAATCTGGATAATCCAAAAAATCTTTCCGCCTGGCGCAAAATAGAAGTAGCCAAACATAGGTTGGTATACAGCTTACTCAGACTAAATTTACCTGTATTGTCCAAGGAGGAAGATCAGCAATTTGGTCTGGAGTTTGACTTCCTTGCTGATACCTATCAAAAAAGTAGTGAACCCGTAATTACAGGACATTCTCATGGAAGGATCACACTCAATATCAAGGAGGCGGACCCCGTATACCGCGAAAGATCCCGAAAAAAACTGGGCGAACGCTATCGTACGCTTATAGGACATTTTCGCCATGAGATTGGTCATTATTACTGGGATGTGTTGATTCGATCGCAGCCAGAAGCCTTTCGAGCGTTGTTTGGGGATGAACGTCTAGACTATGGCGAAGCTTTAGAAAGTTATTATGCAGATGGGCCCCCTGACCATTGGGGAGATACTCATATTAGCCCCTATGCTACTATGCATCCTTGGGAAGATTGGGCCGAATGTTGGGCACATTATTTACATTTGGTTGATTCCTTAGAAACTGGGTATGCTTTTGGTATCTCTCTTCATCCCAGAGTTCAACAACATACCCATCTCAGTTTAGAAACTTGTATGAACCCCTATAATACTCCAGATTTTGAGTCTATCATTTCTCAAAGTATGTCCTTAATCTTTGCAGTAAATAGTATTAACCGTAGTATGGGACAGCCTGATCTCTATCCATTTGTCGTCTCAGCCAGAGTTGTAGAAAAGCTCAAATTTATACATTATACCATACAAAATCACACCTTATAATTTTTACTTAGCTTAGAATTAACCATTTTTAAAGCTATTCTATAATTAGCATGATTAGATATCGAATAATTAACTTTTTAGGCAATATTTTTTCTCCTTGAAACATAATGAATTAACCCACGTAGCCTAATATTGAAAAGTTAACACATAATTAATTTAATTCATTTGATTTTCTTTTCGAAAAACGTACTGATATATTCTGTTGAAGCCACTCTACTCTACAGGACTCAACACAAAAACCAATTTGCATGGAGCACTTCTAAAGAACCCAGAAATGTTTCACACTTTACCATGCAACATACAACCTAACGGGTAATCATTTCTCAAACTTTTTTCCTAACAACTTGAAATCCAGAACAACCTTTATGAAGCATGCTATACATGCCTCATAATCACGGATTTGTACAACCTTAATCTAAACATTATCAATTTCATCTTATTAACAATGAAAAATTATCATCTTTTCATTCTAGGTATGTTATGTCTGTATTCATATTCAGGCATAGCACAAATACCTGGATCTAGGTATTGTGGTCCATATACTTCCTCGGAAGCAGTGATTATGGATGGCCGAAGCAATATTACGATCAGTGGATTGGAGATTAATACGACGAGAGACAATGCTATCCAGTTGAGCAACTGCAACAATGTAAGAATTGAAAACTGTAAGATTACTGCTGCAGTACTCAGTGGAATTGAATTGAAAAATTGCAGAAATGTATCGATAACCAATTGCAAAATTACTAATGTAGCAACGGGAGTAGTAGCCTACAGTAGCCAGGAGGTGAGTGTGACATACATTGAAGTCAAAAATGTCCAGGGACCTTTTCCCAGGGGGCAGATGGTTCAGTTTCACCAAGTAAGTGGTGGTGGAAATCGGATAAATTACAATGTATCTGAAAACTTTCTGGGACAAAGCTATGCTGAAGATGCTATAAACCTATATAAATCCAGAGGTACTCCTTCAGATCCCATACAGGTGATCGGTAACTGGATAAGAGGCGGAGGTCCCAGCAAAAGCGGGGGCGGTATTATGACAGGAGACCTGGGAGGGGGTAATGTCATTGTTAAAGACAATATACTGGTCGATCCCGGACAATATGGGGTAGCCATTGCAGGAGGAACCAATATCACGCTAGAAAACAATACTGTATATGCAAGACAGCAGAGCTTCACAAATGTGGGATTATATGTTTGGAATATTAATGCTCCTAATTGTGGAGATCATACAGTAAAGAACAACCGCATCAACTGGAAAAATAATGGAGGACAAGGTAATCATATGTGGAACGGAAATAACTGTGGATCCATCACAGGTTGGAATACGAATATACTTGGTGCGAACATTGATGCTTCTATACTTCCTGAACAGATCCTTGATCTATGTAATGAATCACAAGAAGACAATTCTCAAGATACGAACGATGATTCAAACCAAGGTTCAACTCAAGAAGAATCTAACATGGATAAATCTAATCTTGAAAATGTAAACATTGAGGAAGCAGAAGCTGTGTTCCCAGAACAGGTGATTGTATATCCGAACCCTGCTCACAATACCATTTTTATTGAACGTCAAAATAAAGACTCCGATTCAGATAATTCGCTTAAGACTGTCAGAGTCAACCTTTACGATTTTACCGGAAGGCAAGTCAAGAGTATTTTGGTCAATAAAGTCAAAAACAAAGTACAGATTTCCGGTCTCTCCGAAGGCTTGTACTTATATACAGTAGAAATCGACGATGTATTTCTCCCATCGGGTAAGTTGTACATAATCGAGTAATATCTCCCTAAAGGTATGCACAAGTAGAGCATATTCATCATGTATCTTACTTGTGTATACCCATTCTCCTAACACAAAAATTTGAAGGACATTAAACCAATGTCCTTTTTTCATATCTATTAGATATAACACTCATCATCTTCCATTGAAGATGCTGGTGCAGCTCACCTTGCTTTGTAAACCAACTCCTAGCCAATGACTGGCAGTTACATTTACATGTTTTTCTGTCAATCAAAAAGATTGTAACAATGAACTCAAACCTTAACTATTATGAATAAAAGACTTTTACTCTCCTGCTTTCTCGTACATAGTTGGATCTTGCTCTTGTCTCAAAGTTATGATGACTATCTCGGAAATGGTCATCAACTTGGTATTTCAGTTGAAACCAGCCATTCCCAGGATACTTCCTATACGGGCGAAGCTACCGTCGATGGATTTTGGGTATCTGGAATACCCAGTATGGAAGACGCTTCTCGATTTTTGGCACAGTCTACGCTGGGGGCAGATGCGTCATTGATCGAATATACAGCTCAAATTGGGTACGAGTCATGGCTTGAAGAACAGTTTGATATCCCCCCTACCTATACGGGGGACAGGTTGGAACAAGTACTCAACACATGGGCTAGCATTGCCGATACTGTGCCCAGCAATGAAGTATATAGCCTTTTTTTTCGTGCAGCATGGTGGGATGCAATACTGACTTCGGAGGATCTTTTACGTCAACGAATAGCGCTGGCATTGAGTGAGATCTTCGTCATCTCCGATCAAACGGATCAACTGTTCCTGACGGGAAGAGGTATGGCTGACTATTATGATATGCTTCTGAAGCATGCCTTGGGAAATTATCGGGACCTATTAATGGACATAACACTCCATCCTTGTATGGGCTTATATCTAAGCCATCTCAATAACCCCAGAGCTAATCCTCAGCGAAATACGCATCCCGATGAGAATTATGCCAGAGAAATTATGCAGCTTTTTTCTATCGGTCTCTATGAACTTAACCCTGATGGGTCCCGAAAGACAGATGAAGAAGGGAACTTCATTGCCACCTATACCAATGAAGACATTGCAGAATTTGCAAAGGTATTTACGGGTCTTTATGGGGCCGCATTCAGAGACTACGTAGTAGATATGGCCATAGAAATGGGCACAGAAGTTCCTGAGGATGTGTTTTTCGGGGCTAACTTTGCCTTTATTGACCCTACACAACCTATGATCATGTTTCAACAGGCACACGAGCCAGGACGTAAATTTTTGTTACGAGATCAGACTATTCCTGCATTGCAGCCCGGTATAGAGGACATCGAAGAAGCTATTGATAATTTATTTTACCACCCCAATGTAGGCCCTTTCATTGGGAGGTTATTAATACAACGGCTCGTAAAATCCAATCCCAGTCCAGGATATATTTCCAGGGTTTCGGCTACATTTAATGACAATGGTGCAGGGGTAAGAGGAGACATGACAGCAGTTATAAGAACGATATTACTAGACCCAGAAGCAAGAGATTGTCAAGCCAGTATGGACCCCATCGCAGGAATGTTACGCGAACCTATTGTACGATATACTCATCTTATGCGTGCATTTCGTGCAAGTTCTATTTTTGATACGTATATAAGTACCGGACAACGCTTTCGAAATGCGACAGGACAATTTCCTATGAATTCACCCAGTGTATTCAACTTCTTTTTACCTGATTATCAACCTAATGGCCCTATCGCACAACAAGATCTTTTTGCTCCGGAATTTCAGATCCATAATACTACTTCTTCCATAGGGTATGTCAATGAAGTATACAACTGGTTGATAGAAGGCAATATCCTTCCCATTTACTTCAATAATCCAGATCCTACTGAACTAGGGTTCGGAACAGGGCTTCTGAATTTGGAAAAAGAAATTGCCTTAGCCAAGGAACCTGATGCACTGCTTGAACACCTCAATATCATTATGGCTCATGGTCAATTAAGTGAGCGTTCATTAGCTATCATACGCAATTCCCTATTACAAATTCCTGTAGACAACGCAGAAGCACGCGTCAGACTTGCACTATATTTAATCATGATCTCACCGGATTATGCGATTATCAAGTAGGGAGGGTGGTAGTTTAGACGACGGACCACAGACGACGGACGACAGTTTAGACCACAGACGACGGACGACAGTTTAGACCACAGACGACGGACGACAGTTTAGAC
>CAZZEC010000171.1:0-11231 GCA_964652565.1 uncultured Bacteroidia bacterium | reverse complement strand
GCTATCGACACTCAGAACCTGAAGTTGCATAAGATCAACATGAGGTAATTTGATGTGGCAAATAATTTTTAAGCTATCTCTCTCCTCCTTTGACAAATTTAGAATCTGGCCCTGTAGTCTGGCGGGTCTAAATTGCTCCTGATAGTACATTCCAAAATTGGGATCTTCAATTGGAATCAGATCTTTAGGGACCTGTGCATGAGCCCCATGTAAAGCGAAAATAAGGCAAATAAGGAATTGGATGGATTTCATGGATCGAGAAGATTTATCAGGGTTATAAGTTGAGTTATTCATTTATGTCTTAAATAAGGTAGAAAGATTAGATCAAATAGTTGTATTAATACTATTTGCTACCGACGCTCTTAACCACTAAACTATTTCCTATTATTGAACCCCATAGATTCTATTTATCGTAATATTAGTTTTCCAAAAATTAGTTACCTACTTTAAAAAAAGCCTCTTATGATACAACCTACCATAGATCGACTGGAATATTTATGCTTGACGATTCCCCCCTTATTGGAACAACTCGCAGATGATGTGTTCTCTCACAAGCCTGTTCCTTATAAATGGAGCAAAAAGGAAATATTGGGACATCTTATTGATAGTGCTTCCAATAATCACCATCGTTTTATTCGAGGGCAATATGAAGACAACCCCACGATCTGGTATGACCAGGATCAATGGAATGCACTGAGCCACCATCAAAATATGCCTAAGCAGCATTTGATTACTTTATGGACCCTTTACAATCGGCATATCGTAGAGATCCTGAAACATTTCCCAGAAAAGCATCTACAAAGAACCTGTACTATAAGAGGTGGTAATGTATATACCCTGAAATATTTCATTCAGGATTATGTGGTACATCTGGAACATCATCTACGTCAGATGGTCGAATATGAGTAGGGGCCAGTTGGACAACAATCATCACATATAATATTTTTTATTCTGGGAGATAAACTCCTTGCTTTTGCAAGCAACTACTCTATATTTGTAGAGCATAATCTACAAATATAGCATGGAGCCATTAACAAAAGCAGAAGAACAGGTCATGCGGTATCTATGGAAGTTAGGCAAAGGATTTTTCAAAGATATTAAAGATCAATATCCAGAACCACAGCCTGCAACTACCACCATTAATACACTAATTAAAAGATTAATCAACAAGAAATATGTATCATACACACTGTATGGAAATAGCAGAGAGTATTTCCCCTTGATCAGCAAACATCAATACTTCTCGAAACATGTCAGGGGTCTCATTGATAATTTCTTTAACAATTCTGTAGAACAATTCGGTTCCTTTTTTACTAAAGAAATTGATATGAGTGAGGAAGAACTTAAAAACCTCAGAGATATTATCGATAAACAATTAAACGATACAACCGATGATTGAATACGTAATTGAATCTACATTATGTCTGTTAGTATTCTACTTGATATTTGCAATATTTTTTAAGCAATCAAGGCATTTCCAATTGCAACGTATCACCCTTGTAACAGCTATTTTGTACTCAATACTCGTTCCGTTATTACACATCCCTTCTTCATTGGCTCTACCAGAGATATCCAATGAAGAAAGTGTAATAGAGAACCTGACTCAAAGTAATCCTTTTACCATAGCAGATAGTACATTTAAGCATACTCAAAACAGCTTGCCTGATCTTCCTACCCTATTATTCCTAGCTTACATCATTGGGACTGTTATCTTTCTGGTAAGGTTCGTTGTTCATCTTTGCCTGATTGTATGGAAAGGACTCAAGTCAGAAAAAGTAGAATATCAAGGAATCATTCTATCTGTAATTAATGAACCTATTAGCCCCTTTACTTTCTTCCATTTCATATTCGTTAGTAGGAGTGATTATCAATCTGGAAAACTTGATAAAGCACTGATATATCATGAATTAGCACATAAAAATCAATATCATTCATTGGATATACTTCTCCTGGAGATTATACAAATTTTCTTTTGGTTTAACCCGCTTATTTACCTTTTCAAGGATCTGATAAAAACTAATCACGAATACCTTGCCGATGAATTTGTCTTAACATCTGGTATTTCATGTAACGACTATTCCCATAGACTTTTTAATGCTACTATTAAGATGAAGTCATCAAATCTAAAAAGCGCTTTTCACCGGACATCAATAAAAAACAGACTTATCATGTTATCTAAATCTCATCAAAAGAAACCTAAAGCAAGTAGGATGTTCTTATTTATACCGTTAACAATTATCCTATTCCTGACTACAGCTTTTCAGAATACTTACAGAACATCTTTAGCAGCAGGTTCATATCAAGAAAAAGGATTTTTTTACGCAGACACTATCATTTGGCTTGAAGAATCAAGGGCCATTCACCTGAAAGGTAGTATGCGAGTAAAGTTCTTAGCGAATGATTTTACAGCTGAAGGTGGATACACGGGTTTTGGTGAAATACATTTACTCATATTTGACGGTCAAAAAGTTTCCCCTGGTATACCCATTGAGATTTCAGGAATGAGATGTGAGATATTCAAATTAACTGTAGATGAAGCTATAAAAAAATATGGGAAAGAAGGGGAGCAAGGTGCTGTTGAAATATATACCTCTGAGAAATAGTGTTTACTAATTGAATGGAACATGCTATTGTAAACCATTGTTAGCTTTTATCTATATACCTATATGTATTCACACCTTTTTCATTTCATCAATCTTTTCCTATTGGTTGTATTAGAGATAGGTAGCGTTTCCCATGCACAGACTTACCTACAATCTGACTCCATTGATCGTTCTATCAAAGCATTCATGGATAAGAGAAATGTACCTGGTTTTGCTGCTTGTATTGTCAAAAATGATTCCATGGTCTGGTCACAATCTTACGGTTTAGCTGATATCAAGCAACAAATTCCCATGAGCATAGAGGGTATGATGAATATTGGCTCTATCTCCAAGACTTTTACGACAACTGCTATCATGCAATTATGGGAAAAAGGCTTAGTCAACCTGGAAGAAAATATCAATACCTATTTGAAGGTCGACATTAGAAATCCCAGATATCCTAACAATCCTATTACTATCTCACAGATCCTCACACATACTTCCTCCATACAAGATGGTCCCTCGTATTCGCTTAGTTATGCTTGCGGAGATCCAACTTTATCCCTTAAAGAATGGATATACGCCAATTTAACACCTGGCGGAACGTATTATGATAATGGAAGCAATTTTGGAGATTGGGCACCTGGAAGCGAAGAACAGTATTCTAATATTGCATTTGGATTATTAGGCTTTATCGTTGAAACAGTGGCCAAACAGCCTTTTCACGCTTATTGCAAGGAACATATTTTTACTCCCTTGGGAATGAATAATACAGCCTGGTATTTAAGCGAAATAGATACTACCCAACATATCAGACCCTATGCTTATGTAACTCATGAAAATAGACATGACCTCCTCGATGCTCGTAGATTATATCCCAATGAATCTGATTTCAATCCTGACACATTTATAGAAAACTGCTTGTATGGTTTCCCTAATTATCCAGATGGTCTGGTTCGAACAAGTATTAGTGAGCTTTCCCATTTTCTCATTGCAATATTAAATGGGGGAGAATTCAATGGAAGCAGTATATTACAACCACAAACTATCGAACTTATGCTTAGTGAACAAGACCCCAAACATCCATCTCAGGGTCTTTGCTTCCATACATTAGTACTAGAAACCTCTAATGACCCCATTAGTCTATGGGGACATACAGGTGGTGACCCTGGTATCACTACCTTTATGTTTTTTGATCCAGAATCTAAACTGGGGGTTATCACATTTCAAAATTGTGCAACGGGAGGTACCGTAGAAATAGTGAGACAATTGTTTCATGTAGCTCTTAGAAAATAATTTGACCACCAATTGTAATCTTTAATATCTGTTTATTTACCCAGCAACTCCTGAATCTCACGGGCTATATCTGCTTCCCAATTCGACCAATGAAATTTTTCCCGGTCGCTGCGATTGTAATGAACTAAGGGAACAGGATCATAAACCGGAGTGGTAATTTCTACCAATTGTTTCCATACTTCCTGAGACCGCTCCAAATACTGGAGCACTTTTTCCAAATTCTGTTTCTCATGATACACAGCGGCTTTGAGTTTAAGGGAGAAATACAGTCCCAAATGCGCCCATATTTTGATGTCGCTCACTTCATATAACAGATCTGTATGTGATTCAGGATCAATGACAAGAATTTCATCGAGGGCAGTTTGACAGATAAATTCTAAAGAATCTGATAGTTGTATAGGATCTATGGTTGTTATATCATCTTGATAATCTGGAGATACAAATTCTGTAATTCCTACATAAGCAGGTTCTAAAGGTTGTACCTGACCTAATCGATCTATGGAGATCAATTGCATCTTCCCATCACGTAATTCCATCATTCCTTCAGAATACAGGGTAAAGTCCCAGGTAGCGTTCATGTAAGAAGCGATAATTAATGGGACCTTACTTACTTTACGCTGAGCAGAAAATAATACGTCTCCACTATTGGGAAAACGATTATAGAAGGACTGCTCAAACAATGTATCTGGTGTTTCGGGATTATATAGCAGGCGACCCCACATCTGGTAATACATCCATTGCCGTTCAAATGCATACCTGTAACTGGCACCAGGCAATTTGGTAAAATAGTCTTTCGCAGGTATATAACATTCAGAACCTACAAAATATCCCTGTACGTATTCAGGCGTATTGAGATCGATATGTTGACGAATAAAGTCCGGTTGACCCCATCTCAACATAAAAAAGTCTTCGTTCCTCATCATCCAGGAGAGGCGATAATTCTCAGGGATGGGATTCCAGTAGGCATCGGAAAGTTTCCCTCCATGCACCTTTACTAAATGGGGACTCGAATACGCATGCGACCAATTGAATTTTAATTCAATAGTCATAGGTCCCTCGACACAACTCAATGTGTCCAGCGTCTGACGCGTCATTTTTTCTACGGCAAAAGAGGTAGATCCTCCACTACCTTTATTGGCAGATAAAGGTACCCGGTGAATAAATTTCACCTTACGTGAGGCTTGGCGCATTCCTTCAATGTAACTATCCAGCAACCATTGCTCTCTTTCTTTTGCTGTCATTCCTCCCATTCCTTCTCCCAAGGTAATCCCTAATCCAGTCAGATCTGGATAGGTATCTATTACTTCACGGACCACCTCCCGCGTGTAATCCCTAATAATTTCGGAGGTATCTCCACTGTCGGTGATGTATTCATTGTCTATGCAATACGCTGCCACTCCATGAGCTTTAGCAAACTCTGGAGACACAAAAATATTCCAATTGACCAGGTAGGTCTCTATCCCTCGCACTTTTGCCATGCGAAACAACGAATGCCAAAACGCCTCCCATTCTGCCATTTCTTCATCACTAAATGCTGAGGCTTCGGGATACTTTGACGTTTTCACTAAATAATTGAATGGATGAAGGTTCCAAAGTGTTAACACATTAAATCTATTGCTGGCCATCATATCCAAAAAGGCTTCCCAATAAGTAGTATCCCGGCAGGTTTCATAATGGAGGTCCAATGCTTCACTATTGCGATAGGAATCCCAGGGAAGGTTATACTTAATGGCTCGAAAGGTAAGATTGGGTTTCTCTTTTCGTTCTTCTATTGCCCCGTTCCCGAATTGTAACTGATGCTTAATATCCAATAGGGCATACATCATTCCCGTTTCATCTCCCGCAGTAATCTTAATCTCTTGATTATTGACCGAAATACTAAATGCTTCATTTTCCATTCCTATGGTATCTATGTCTCCCGAGATAGTCATTTGTGAAAGATGATACGCCTCTTCTGATTGTAATTGCCCAATGCCGTATTGTATACTGGGATGCGCAATATCCATATCAAATTGAAATCCTTGAGGAGCTTGCTGACAAGCACATAAAATGAACGGAAATACCCATATGGATAGGTAATAAAATTGGGTTCGACTCATATACAGTACAGGTAAAAGTGCTACATATTACCTTAAGTTAAGGGTTTTCGATTCAGATAGCAATGTGGTAAATGCCTTTATTAAGGGCGAACGCACCAAATTATATGAATAATTCATTATCAATTGGTTACAGTTAAAGTCTTTATACATTTGATAAATATAAGTATCTGATTAGTAGCTATTAATGATTTTAGTGCATTTGCCCTGCCTTTATTCAATGATTGTGAGAAAAACCCTAACTTATGGCTACATTTATTTGTAATAGTAATTTCTCAACAGCAGAAAGATCTACCATCGCATAACTTTTTTATCAAGTATATAACTCCCATGCAACCTCATAAGATATTTCTCCATTTTGTAAGTAGTATCTCAGTGAATATGATACTCATCTCCTTCTGTTTTGCACAATCCACTTCTTCCCTATCTTATCAAGATAAATATCTACAAAGCCTGGAGATTCCCGTAGGAGGGATTAGTACGGGAAATATGTTGATGGGAGGGCGTGGGAATATCTCACATATAGAAGTGTTTAACAGACCTGATAGGGTTCGGGCTCCGATTAATACATTTTTTGCGATGTATACTCGGGAAGAAGGTGAAACGGAGGCGGTAAGTAAAATTATAGAAAGAGAATATCTTCCCCCTTATCAAGGCGCCTCACATCTGAGGGCTTCGGGATTACCCCGATTTGATGAGGCAATGTTTACAAACAACTTCCCTTTTGCTCAATGGGAATTTATGGACGCAGATATTCCCCTAGACATACAACTTGAGGTATACAATCCCTTTATTCCGCTCAATGTAGATGATAGTTCTTTTCCAATAGTAAGTATGAACTGGACCCTGAAAAATACTAGTTCGAAGCCTTTAGCAACATCCTTGATGCTATGTATAGAAAATCCAATTCAGGCGGAAAAGATCAGTAATCATTATTATCAAATGGACACGTTAACTGGTTTGAGGTTTACCTCTGATCAGGGAGCTGAGGTTAATTATCATGGAGAATTTTTGGCTATGGCTGGAACCTCAAATGCTCAGGTACAAACACATTTATACCCTGGAAGATGGAGAGATGACATGCACATATTATGGGATGATTTTTCCAGAGATGGAACCATAACTCCTGTTGAAGAAACCTGGGAAACCACCTATAAAAGCACCTCTTACAATGAAATTTCAAATAGAAATGGGGTTATCGTTGTTCCTGTTACGCTCGCACCTGGAGAAGAAATACGCATTCCCTTCTATTTGGCCTGGTATTTTCCAGATCGAATTTTTACAGGAGCTGAGACCTTTGGATTAGAAGGAAAGGATAAAGTATTCAGTAATTATTACAAAAATCTATTTACAGATGCATCCCATGCTTTAAGGACATTTTTCCAAAGACAAGGAGAACTCCACGCGTTGACATCCTCATTCAGTGAAAGTCTGAATTCGAGTACGTATTCTCCAACAATCATACAAACATTGAGTACACAAGCGGCAAGCATCAAGACGAATTTGATACAGATGACAGATGCAGGTGATGTTCATGGGTTTGAGGGAGTATTGGTCAATGGATGGTGTTGCCCAGGTACGTGTACACACGTTTGGAATTATGAACAAACGCTGGCCAGCCTCTTTCCCTCGATGGAGAGAAATATGCGTGAGATCGAGTTTTTGTATGATGTTGATGAGGCAGGATTTCAAAATCACCGATCGGTTTTCCCCTTAGGAGATTATCGTTTTGATGGAGCTGCGGCGGCAGACGGGCAAATGGGTAGTATCATCCGCGTGTATAGGGAATGGAAAATGTTGGGAGACAATGAATGGCTGGCAACACTCTGGCCGAAAGTAAAACTCGCACTGGAATATGCGTGGAATACCCATTGGGATTCGGATAAAGACGGGATACTGGAAGGAAGGCAGCACAACACCTATGACATAAGTTTTTTCGGCCCTAGCTCCATGACAACTTCATGTTATTTAGGGGCGCTCAAAGCCTGTGCAGAAATGGCAGAAGCTATGGAAGAACCTGATAAAGCACTTGAATACCAGGGAATATATAACAAAGGAGTTGAGAAGATGGAAGATATACTTTGGAATGGAGAATACTTTATTCAGATTATTCCAGAGAATGAACAAGGCGATATCACAGAAGATTTCGAACTGTCTCCCCCCAATAAAAACGGAGAACAAATCCCCAAATATCAATATGGGGATGGGTGTCTGGCTGATCAACTATTGGGTCAATATATTGCGCAAAATGCAGGGTTGGGCTTCATTGTAGATCAAGACAAAACGCAACAGGCATTGCGTTCTATCTATCAACACAATTTCATTCAGGAAATGGGTCAGTATGCCAATGTACAACGAATTTACGCCCAAAATGATGATAAAGGTGTAGTATTGTGTTCATGGCCCAATGATAATCAACCTGTGCTACCCTTTGTATATGCCCAGGAGGTGTGGAGTGGAGTGGAGTTTGCGGTAGCTGCTTCCTTGATACGTGCTGGAATGGTAAAAGAAGGTATTGAAATAGCAGAAGCAGTACAAGAACGTCATGATGGGTTCAAGAGAAATCCTTTCATGCACAATGAAAGTGGAGTACATTATGCCAGAGCAATGTCAAGTTGGTCGGTCCTACTCGCATTATCTGGTTTTGAATACGATGGGATTACCAAAACAATGGCTTTTGATCCCCAGATCAATCAAGAGGAATTTCGGACTTTCTGGTCTACAGGAACTGCCTGGGGGAATTTTTCGATTAGGGATAATGAAGCTAAGTTAAGCGTATTATACGGTAGCCTGGAAATTCAATCCTTCCAGTTGGGAAGCGAGAGCCAGATTCAGGAACGAGCTGGATATGTGGTAGACCAAGCTGTTGAGGCACAATCAGACGTTGTTTTTGATGAAATGTTGAGATTGGTGGCTGGAGAGGAATATGTTTTTAAGTTAAAATAATCGATCTTTATTAACACAACTTATACCTCAAAATTGAAAGAAGAAAATTTTGACTTTACAAGTGCCCAAAGGGCAGAACACGCTACCACGTTATTTGGGTGAGGGAACACACTACCACGTTATTTGGGTAAGGGAACACACTACCACGTTATTTGGGTAAGGGAACACACTACCACGTGTTCCTACTACATTTTCTCAATCAATGCTACCCAATCCGCACCCAATTCATTTGGTGGATAGCCTATATCCTGCATTTCTGTACCTTGTATACGCTCTACAGTACCACTAACTAACTCTCCCCCTTGTCTGGGATTATACCAATGGATCATGTAACTCCCGCCTTCATCTCCAAGATTTAACATCCTTTTTCTGGTAGTAAGATTGCTGGGAAAATAAACTGCGTAGACATCAGTCTCTTTAGCTAAGCAATAGGCACCTGAGAATTCCACCAGTTCATCTCTGTTTTTCATTTCCCAATAATTCAGATGCTTCTCAAAAAACTCCTTTGCATAACGAGTCTGATTCCACATATTTTCTCTACTTCTCCAATCTTCGCAGGTCAAGTCATTATGATCGTAATGTGCCCCAAAATACCATTCTACTCCTGCTCCTCCTGCCATAAGCGATCCCCATAAAACTTCTTCACGAATGGTATCGTGATCGGGATTTATATCATCAGGCATCACTCCTTTGTACCACATTCCAATCTCATCCATTGCGATGAGCCAGGGATGTCCTGATTCCTCCGCCATGGCAGACCATTTTAAGATATCTTCATGAACGAGCTCACGACGGCTCACCTGCAAAGAAAGCCCATCTAAAGGAGTATGTCCTACCAAATGGGGGAGAATGGCGTCTTTAGGTTCTCTCCAGGAATGCGTGTGTATCACTACGGGATGTTGATAAGGATCGTGTTTTTCAAAATAGGTCGCCATGGCTTTTTGCTGTTCAGCAGTTTGTCCATCCGGGGAAAAGCCTGCCGGTCCATTTTCCTCTCCCAGATTCCACACCAGCGCATTGTGATGTCCGAATCTCGCAATCAATTCCCGATAAAAAAGCTTCCTAAGAGGGCCAGTATCACCATCATCCAGCATTTTTTCGTTTTCTGTTTCCTGCGTAACGACATGCATCATGATTCCCAGTTTCTCCATGTGATTGAATACTACTTCCCACTGATCTAATTTGCTACAATCAAAACGGTTGTAGGTTTCGTGATCTATATATGGCCACACATCTTTACCATCTCCATTAATATTCATCACTAAAAAGTATACGACATTCATGCCTTGACTTGCTAAGTAGTTCAAAGCACCAATCATCGCTTTTCCCTTACCTCCTTTCCAGGAAGGATCTCCCTCATTCCAATCCTGAAGATGAGGCTCATAACGATGAAGACTTTCAGTAGGGTCTGCCTCACCGTCTCGTGCTTCAGCCAAGTGTCTATAGGTTCCATCGAAGTCTTGATAGGCTAAGAAGTTTTCAGGACTATCTGCACCTGCTTTAAGAAAGTATGTATCTGAGTCTGTATATTTAAAGAATCGCCTATTTTCACTGACTATAATGCGACCTTTTGAACGAAAATCTCGACCTGTCTTATCTGAGGGGCCAATATCAAATGTACCTTGTATGCCATCAAAATATACAGGTTCTCCTGCTTTCATCTCATCTGAAACAGCTATATTTTTCCCATTACGAAAAGATACCTGGAAGTTCCAGGTCCCTTCAGCATCTGGATTAAAATGGACCTTCCATATGCTGCCAGCTTCGGCACTCGTTTCCCCAGCATTTCCATCCGCTGCATAATAGCCGGGGACATGGTATACCTTATCTCCCTGAGTAAATTTCACATTCAACTGATAATTCACAAAAGGATTGTCTTCGGATGTCTCGCTGAGTTCAGGGCCCTGGAAGGTCAGCGTGATTGTATGGTTTTTCTTTAATTCACCCTCTATCTCATATGATGCAGGATTTGTACAACTGGAGTATATCCAAACACATAGTGCGAAAAAAAATACTTGTTTCATGATGAAAGGAATAATAGCGTAGTTTTTACAAAAGTTAACGTTACTATTAATATTCTACAAGTGTTAAGAAATATGTGTTAGATTCTTAAGTACATAATTCATACCTAAGCATGTAATTGGACATAATTATGTGCCTATTTCTTATGCCACTTTGTTCTATCCGGTTATGTCCCCACCAATTTTTGTAACAATTATACCTAAAGAAGTACACTTACATAGGTGGCTAGACAATATTATTTTGTAAAATAAATCTGAGTACATGACAAAAAAATAGTGGGTTATGGTCA
>CAZZEC010000170.1:0-11290 GCA_964652565.1 uncultured Bacteroidia bacterium | reverse complement strand
TTACTACCCCTTTGGCCTGCGACTCGGCGGACTCTCTTATTAGGCTGGCACCGAAAATCGCTACCGATATAATGGCAAAGAGTGGCATCAGGAGTTTAATTTGGGCCTCTATGATTATGGGGCCAGGATGTATGATCCGGCAGTGGGACGGTGGAATGGGGTGGATTTGTTGGCAGAGCAGTATCAGAATTATAGTCCTTTTAACTACGTACTAGGCAATCCGATTAATTGGGTTGATCCCAATGGTATGAATGTGGCAGGAAGTGATACGGCAGAATATGATCTTGATCCTGTTGTAATTACTGCCTCTCGGTCTGATAAACCTGATTCGCCGACTATAAGAACTAATTTTTATGCGCGCCTTCATCTTGCAAGAAACAGTTTTGGGAATAGTCGAGGGGTAGCTACGGTTGATTATGGAGATGTAAGAAATTTCAATAATGAACTGTCCAGCTTACCCTATGGACTTGGTTTGGCATATTCGTTAACAGCAGGCTCTTTCCTTGATTTTAGCGTAGGAATGGGCGAAATATTTGATGAAGGAGATTTGGGATCAGGAGGATTGAAGATTGCTGCGCTTTTACCACTTGGTAGAGGAGCTTACTATGTTAAACAAGGTAGTAGATGGGTTGTAAAAACCACCTCGATTTTTGGCGGCAAAGGAGAGACATTTTTTAGGGCTATGTCTAGGACTGAATTCGCAGCATTACAGGCAAACTAAGGTTTAACTACTTTAGCAGGGAAAGAATTATTTATTTCTACGAGTGAAAAATATTCTCGGTTATATCTAAGTAAGCCCGGTTATGATGTATTGGTTCGGTTCACTGCTAATCCAGGAACTCTTCAGGCAATGTCAGAGGTAGGAGTCCGTAATTCTGCAAAAGCAGTAGTCCGTTCTGGTTTCATACAGCTTCCTTTAGTGTACAAAGGTTGGGCCCAACAGGGGAAAATATTTTTTAAGGGAGAAAGAGGTACTCTAAATGTTGGCCTTCAGGGGAATCCATCAATATTTAATAAGAATTTAATTGAGTTTTCAGTTGTAAAATAAGAAAGGGATAAAACATATGAAAAGTTTCAGTTTTGATGATTTCTATGGCGAACTTGTTAAGTCGTCTGATCCGTTAGATTAATTACTAACTAAATTTCCCCCTGACTCACAGGGCTATACAAATGAAATAATTGACAAGCTAAAAATCGCGATAGGTCAGCAAGACTCAGATCAAATTGAGTACTTGACTATTCTCGCCGATGCGGACGGGTTGAGTTCAGACTACATAAACACGTTTTGTTCATTACTTCAAATGGATTGGCATAGAAGTCATGAAGATATAGTAATGTTACTTGAAGAGATTGGTGATCCAGAAAGTATAGATTGCATTTTCTCTATGTTTAGCAAAAAACCTCTATATCTGGAATATGATGATAACTGTTCGTTAGAGAAAAAGTGTATTTGGGCATTGGGAGCAATTGGAAGTAAATATGCAGTAGAAAAACTTACAGAAATTTCGAAATCAAATAATAAAGTCATTCGAGAAGCGGCCTTACAACAACTTAATCACCTTCTCAATAGCACTGGCCAATAATCTTAGAAATCCTTAATGGCAGAGGATAAGAACATTCATTAGGTAATTCCAAATGGACTCTTTGAACATTGCCATTAAGGATTAAACTCTCAATATGTTTGCAGTATTGGGTAATATCCTTAATACAAACAACCCATTCGTCAACATATTTGTGTATTGCGATTTCTTTTAATCCTACCTGAATAGTCTTCTGTCTCAAATCGTTTGAATGAATATCTTTTTCAGGGTCCCATTGTATCCTAACTGGTGATCTACTTAATAAATTTTTCCAATTCTCTTTTGTCTTGTAGATTCTGCTGTCAAAATGTGTTAAACAAGAATGCTCCAAGGCCCATTCCCATCCATCTCTAGTAATATTAATTGACAAGATTTTTTCCTGATTTTCTTTTGATGTCCATCCTGATCGATACATCATCCATAAAAAAGATAGCTTGATCCAGGTCATTCTATTTACTTTGAATAATGAATTTTTAAACGTCTGGTTCCTAACTACTTTGCCAGCTATTTCACTTCGGTAAGCTTGATAAACTGTTACAGATGTTTTATCATAAAGAGCATTAATTACTCTTTCCTCAATAAAATTTTGTGGCATATAGTTAAAATACATAAGTCTTTCTTGCCTTGAAGTCGCGTAGGACGGCATCAAGATTATAGAGGATACATCGCTTGTCTTCTTCAGGTAACTGGTTAATCTCTTTGAGTCTGCGTAACATCTCTGGATCTTTGAATAGATCCATCTCTTCTGCCTCTATACATTATTTCAGGTACAAAATCCCAATCTTATTCTCACAAAAATCGTACTTTGAGGAAAACAGAACGTATGTCTCAATCAATAAAAGAGAAATTGCCCGGCGCGCGACTAAAGAGCTTAAGAAATTACCGAAACATATTATTTCTAAGGTTGTTGGAAAAGCTTAAGGATTAGGAGATAATCCCACACCTACAGGAGCAAAAAAGCTTAAAGGCTATAAAAATAGCTAGAAGATACGAATGGGGGACTACCGATTGATTTATCGGATTGAAAAGGAAATCCGAATTGCACGAGTTACAAATATTGGGCATCGCAGTGATGTATATGATTAATGAATGTCCAACTACTATCTAGAGTAAAAGAAATGGCATGTACTTAAGGCTTGGTTACTAACTCAGATATTATCTTGCATCCTAGGCTTGATCTCGAAGCTGCACACACCCATTGTTACTTAGCACAAGAACATTACATATTATACCCAGCAAATAATTACTCATAAAACAATGTTATAGGAATAATTACCTATTTTTATGGCTGTAAATCCTGAAAAGTGAAATCGACAATATGTACAAAGCCAGACCATACATTCTTGCAGAAACAAATTGGGAATTAGTAAGAAAAACAGATTATGAAGTGGCCATCCTACCTTGGGGAGCTACGGAAGCTCATAACTATCATTTACCGTATGCTACGGATAATTTTCAGTGCGACTACGTCGCCGCTGAATCCGCAAGAATTGCCTGGAAAGCGGGGTCCAAAGTGGTTGTGTTTCCCACGGTTCCTTTTGGAGTGAACACGGGACAATTAGATGTCAAACTATGTCTCAATATGAATCCTAGTACGCAATTGGCGCTGATTAAGGATATCGTACAGGTTTTATCCCTACAAAAGATTCGTAAACTCATTTTGTTGAATGGACATGGAGGCAATTATTTCAAGCAAATGATCAGAGAATTGTATGGGATCTATCCAGATGTATTCATTTGTACGATGAATTGGTGGAAAGCAGTTGACTGGAACCTGTATTTTGATGATCCGGGAGATCATGCGGGGGAGATGGAAACCAGTGCCATGCTTCATATCGCATCAGAATTTGTAAGACCTCTGGAAGAGGCTGGCGATGGAGCCGCAAGAACATTCAAGCCCAAGGGATTAAAAGAAGGGTGGGTAAGCGCACAACGTAAATGGACTGAAGTGACTGCAGATACCGGAGTGGGTAATCCATATCCTGCAACCGCTGAAAAAGGCGCGCGCTATTTGAAGGATACCTGTAATACCATTGCAGAATTTATTACAGATTTAGCGAAAGCTGATATTGAAGAGATGTACGAATAGCCGATAATACACGTTATAAGAAAAACATCCTGGAATACAGGTATTCTGGATGATTATGAATGTGTAGCTAATAGATCCTATTGTATATGAATTACTTACGAGCCACTTTGACTTGTATAATACCCTTCCTGTTTATTCTCAATTCATCCGCTCAGCGCGTTTTACTTACAGAAATCATGTATAACCCTCCGGAATCGGGAATTGATTCATTGGAATATATTGAATTATATAATCCGCAGGATACAGCCATTAACCTGAAGGGATATCGCATGGAAGGGGTAAACTATGAATTTGATTCTGTGACTATTGCCGCAAAAGGGATTATTATCCTTGCAGAAGACTCCACTGCTATGAAAAATACGTTTAACATTTCTACTTTTCAATGGGAAAGTGGAAGTTTGAATAATCAGGGAGAACGCTTAGCCATACTCGACTCATTGGATCAAGTAGTCAACGAGGTAACCTATGATGTATCAGGCGATTGGCCGGGAGCTGCAAACGGGGAAGGTACTTCGCTTATCCTGTGTGATATACTCGCTAATAGCAATGAAGGAACCAATTGGGCAACTTCGGCGATTTTTACCGGAGATACGATAAATAATAGAGTCCTATTTGGTTCGCCTGGAGTATTGGAGAAATGCCTGACGAGAGAGATTGATACGTTACCTCCAATGCTTGATTCTGTCATGATCCTTTCTCGAGATGAAATTCTGCTCTTATTTAATGAACCCATTGATACCTTATCCATTGATACGTCTGAATTTTCTTTTATTCCTACTGTTGATATCGTAATGACAGGGATTTCAGATACAATAGATAGTGGTATTAGGTTGAAATTAGGTACTCCCTTATTAGAATGTGTAGCATACTCATTTGCCGTTTCAGGAGTCGCTGATCTTGCCTTCAATACGATAGACTCTACAGCATCTACTTCCTTTTCTTATTGTCCTCCTGATACTATGGGGCCTTCTTTGACAGTGTTTGAATGGATATCTCCACAACAAGTACTGCTGGTATTTAATGAACCTCTGGATACTGCAATATTGGTCCTACAGGACTTTTCTCTTACAGCAGTGTCTGACACAGGAGGTGTAATTCCCATTATTGATAGCATTTTTTTTACAAATTCTGCAGATACATTGACACTGCAAATAAAAGAACCTATTAGCACTTGTGTAGAATACAAGGTGGCCTATGAAGTGGCAGATACCCTGGGTAATATTTCGCTTGATCAAAGCAAATTGGCAGCGGCGTATTGTCCTCAAACTATAGCGTTGACTATCACCGAGATCATGTATAACCCTCCCGAAGCTGGATTTGATTTTTTAGAGTTTATCGAAATTCTAAATACAGGTAATAATCCTGCAGATATGTCCCGTGTCACCCTGGAGGGGCTAACCATAGATTGGGATGGAGTAATTCTTCCCCCTGATTCCTTCCTCATCATTGCCTCAGATGTTTCCAGTTTTTCACAGATATATGGAATAAGTGGAGCAGTGGGATGGAACTTTGGTGAGAATTTATCTAATAATGGGACTCTTATAGCACTTCGCACTGAGGATGGAACCTTATTGGATGAAGTTTCATATAGCAATTCCAAACCCTGGCCTACAGAGGCAGATGGTACCGGGACTTCTCTTATCCTATGCGATATTGAGAAAGATAACAACGCTGCAATTAATTGGTCTGTATCACAATTATCCGTAGGAATCACCGTCAATGGTAGACCGTTGCGAGGGTCTCCCGGTTTTCTGGAAGCTTGTCCTCCGCCGATAGGTACACCTGATACTATTCCTCCTACGTTGATTTCATCCGAAATATTGGGAAATCAACTCACATTGATATTTAACGAGCCTATTCAGCCCCTAGATCAAGCATCGCAAGTTGATATCATGGGATCACAGATAAACACCATTGAGTTATCTGATAATGGAAATACGCTCGTAATAACTTTTGATACCCTACCTCCTCCCTGTGAGTTCCTCGATATAGCATTAACAGGAATTTCAGATACATCTGTAAACGTGATGGAAGAATCGATTGAAATTGAATACGTCTCGCCTTGTCAGGAGATCCCTCCTTTAGTAATTACTGAGATTTTGTATGAATTTCCTTCAAATGATACATTGCGTTTTGTAGAGATTTATCATTCAGGATTTATTCCTGTTAATCTTAGAAGTTACAAATTAGCAGGTGATATTGCATATGTATTTCCCGATTCTGTAATATTGCCAGGAGAATATGTAGTAATTTCTCAAAATGTAGAGGCTTTTGACGAGGTCTTTGGAGGAAAGGTTTGGCAGTGGGAGTCAGGTACATTATCGGGAGAGATTCAATTGCTCAATCCCTCTGGGTTGTTAGTTGAGGAAGTGAGTTATCTGGAGGAATTGCCCTGGCCTGAAAACCCTGTAAATAGCATTACATCTTTGGAGATGAAAAATGCCCTGTTGGATAATTCTCTTCCAGAATCATGGCAAAGATCAGAAGCGTTTGTGGGCTATTTCCAATCAGATACGGTAAAAGCCACGCCTGGCTTTGCTCCGTTTAATGGTAGGCCAGCTGAAATAGACATGAAGGATACTGTAATTTGTGGTGTAGATAGCTTTTTGATAGATATACAGCATCCAGAAAGTATATATCTATGGTCAACCGGAGATACTACCCAATCTATTGTTGTGAAGACTTCAGGAAGCTATGAAGTGAAGGTCAATAATGGATTCAGTGCAGATTCTGAGGAGTTCCGAGTTACGATTTTACCAGAATTAACCGTGGCTGATATTATTGGGGATACACTATGCGTAGATTCAATCATTGTATTTGAAAATCCTGCTCCGAATGCTAGCTACTGGCTTTGGGATTTTGGAAATGGAGATCGATCCTCCGAAAGCACCAGTTCAACTGTATATAATGATGTCGGGGTGTATGAAATCAGCCTTGAAATAGGGAATGAAACGGAAATCTGTCCATCTGTAACCGATACGCTGGTTATTACTACTTGTAACATTACTACTTCTATACAACCATTGATAGATGCTAAATGGGAAGTATACCCCAACCCTGTACGAGATATGCTTAACATTACATGGCGTGGAGGACGTCCCATTGACGGATCAATTCATATCATAGATTTCTCAGGGAGAAATTTATATACTTACACTTGGGAAAGAGAAAATGAATGGGAGATTAATTGGGATGCAAGTTCATTACCTTCCGGTTTATATTATGTAATTTTAAGGGAAGAAGATACCTATCAATCTCTTAAAATGGTCAAATAAATGGTAAAACAAATGTATAGGATATGTTGCTTATTAGTCATCCTTTTCTGGGGAGTATCCTGTCATGAAGATGCTGTAAACAACCCCTTACTGGATAGTATTCCACCTAATATTCGTATCATCAGTCCAGACTCTACGTCCATTTTGAGCCGCTCTGGGGAGACATTGAGCTTGACGCTATTGGTCATCGACAACGTAGGACTGGACTCATTGAAAGTGTATCGAGAAGTGTTGGCAGCAGAAGGAGACATTCTAGAGGAGAAAAATATTGT
Source organism: uncultured Bacteroidia bacterium (assembly GCA_964652565.1). Taxonomy (GTDB): domain Bacteria; phylum Bacteroidota; class Bacteroidia; order J057; family J057; genus JBCCTX01. The sequence continues at coordinate 4,074 of CAZZEC010000170.1, read as the reverse complement.
AGATAGAATTGCATTGGGAGGTAAAGAGCAGCAATTGGTTTATGAGATTGTGTTACCGTTTTTTCCCTCATTCTCTCAAGTTTTTTACGATTTCGAAGTCACAGACCAAAAACAGGCGAGTGAACGGATATCACAGAAGATTACGATACTTTCAGGAGGCCTGGAATTGTCAGATGTCAATTACCGGGTCAACACGTATCGAAACAAACGAGTCTATGCACCTGAAACCGATTCGATATCAGGATTTAATTTTACTACACAACGAACCTTCACTTCTCCATTTTCATCTGCCTTAGACGTGGATATTTCTATATGTGAGCAGGAGACTGCAAGGTTCCCCTCATTCTTTTCACCCAATAATGACTACTTACAAGTGGATTCGATATTTGTTATTTCAGATACCTCTAAGATTAATTTTATTGAGGCTGATTATCAGATTATATCCAATGCATTCAATACATCTGGTCAATTTTATGACAAGACTCCATCATTGAACATAGGTGATATTGCCATAGTAAGACTAATCAAAGCTCCCCAGCAGCAGTTTGCCCTCATGCTTATAACCTCAATGACCGATGATGTGCAAAGAGGGATACAGTATGTAGAATTTGATTATAAGGTCAGTAGTGAGTGATGTGATGTTTCGCAGTAAGGCTTTCATCCATCATTGGATGAATTCACGTAGCAGGTATCATATCCATTCTCCTTTGGTATACCATTTTTGTACAAGCATTCTTCCCCATCAAAAGTCATCTGTAGGAAATCGTATTGCTAACAGGAGGAAGGAATTAATGAAGAATAATAATACCATTACATTTACTGATTACGGAGCAAGTGGAGGAGGTAAAACAGTACAGAGAAAATTGGGTGAGATGATTCGTTCCGCTTCAAGAAAGAGAAGGTCGGGTGAATTACTGCATAGGATATGTTCCGAATATTCCGTTTCCAGAGGATTGGAATTAGGGACACATGCTGGCATAGGGACGTTATACCAGGTTGCAGGAGGGCATTTCCAACGATTTATTTCATTAGATGGAGCAGAGGAGTTATCCCAAATCGCTCAAAAAGGGTTCAGGCAATGGCCCATACACGTAGAATGTTTGACAGGGCCATTTGAGGAAACACTCTATAATCAGTTGAAGATACAGTCGTTAGCTCCTGATTATGTATTTCTGGATGGTAATCACCGGTATGAACCTTCTATCGAATATTTCCAATACCTACTACCTCACATGGCCGATGGAGGTATCATGATATGGGATGATATTAATTGGTCTAAGGGGATGCAACGTGCCTGGAAGGAAATCATTTCTCACCCTGAAGTTACAGTTAGCATTGACCTGTTTTTTCTGGGAATATGCTTTATTCGCCGCAATCAGGCGAAAGAGCATTTTCGATTATTATTTTTAGATGGAAATTTTTAATATCTGATTATGGAAATGATAACTTATACCTTTTAGCTTCTATTTAATTTTTGTTCCAACCATATTCCTCCCAGGCTCAGTAAAAATACCAGATAAAATACCCATAAAGGGAATTCTTTCTTTTTTCTATTTTGTGGGATGGAAGTATCATTATTGGAGGAGCGTGCATGATATGCGAGCTTTTGCTGTTGTTGAGCAATGCTGAGGCTGTTCCATGCACCTGATTGAAATACATAGAGTGGCTGTATGTGAGTAGAGTCGCCTTCCAGGTAAAGATAATTCCATCCTGTTATATCTGGCCATAACCGAGCTTGCCATTGATCCAGTAGTAAAGGGTCTTGGTGGAGAGGAATGTGTGTTAATGCTTGCTGTTGGTCTCCATAGAATAGTGAGGGAGATGACAAAGAGGTATTAATTTGTATATCAACGGGTTCGTCGATAAAAGCCCAACTTGGGGTGTCCCACGAGGTAGTGCTAGAGGGTAGGGGAGAAAGCGCTCTGAGAATTTGCGACCACAGCGCTTCATAATGATCAGGTTGTCCCTGTAAAAGATATAAATAGGTATTTGAAATGGCGCTTATTCCAATTTTACCCAGTCCCTTTCTGTACCATACGGCAGGTGAAAGTTTTTCAGTTTTTACCAGTGAGAATAATTGGGGTTGTGTAATACTATGAAAGGGTAGCTTTTCGGCTGTGACATAGCCCTGTTGATCTCTCCATTCAAAAGTAGTAATATCGTCTTTTCTCCATCTTACATCTAAGAAAAAAGATTTATCAGACGCTGTGAGCGACTTGTTTAGATCAGATTCAGACATGAGTATGAGTAAGCATAAACCATAAGTTGTAACTGCCTCTTGTATATCTGATTTTTCGGATTGAGATAATGAGATAAGAGAAGGTACATCCAACACCAGCAGATCTATGTCAGATAGTACATTCTTACTCATTTTGCGTAGTTCCAAACTACTTCGATTGATAAAGTCCGTCCGATAGCGGTCTCGTGTAAGTTTTACGCGATAAATCAATGGATGTCCATTTGTTCCCAGCCAGTTTTTGAGATAATTCGATTCAAAGCTGGGAATATCTATAAGCATACACACAGACTTAAGCGAATCAGGAAGTACTACCACGGGAAGTGAATCTTTCTGAATAAGTGTGCCTCCTGCGTTGACAATGACTTCGTATACATATTTGCCTGGATTGACAGGAATGTGTTCCAAACTAAAGAGGCTATCTATGGTGGTTAACGAGTCAACAGTCTGACCTGCCAGGCGGAGTTTGATATCTGCTGAGGTATCTTGAAGTTCAAGTCCAGCGTGTATGATTATCTTTTCTCCCAGTTTTAATGGAGAGTTGTATTCCAGGGAATTAATTCCTTGTGGGATGGGTGCCAGATGTGGAGACAGCTCTACAGCAGGGAGATCGGATATTTCGTAGCTGGGAATGCCTTCACCAAGTATGTGTAGACGGGAAATAGTTGAATCTTTTTGTTTGATAGAAGCAGCATTAGCTATTGGAATAAACGCTGTATTTGCAGGCTGCTGATTATCTAAAGAAAAGACATACTTTATATTATCTACATTCATCAGGCTGTCGTATACATTGCTATCAAAACGCTTGCTTAAAATAATTGCTTCAGTTGAAGAGGTATGGGTCCAATATGAGGGTCTTAATCCTGCTGCAATGAGGGAAATGGTTGCAAGAATGATTAATAACAGACGAAAAACAATATTCCTTCTGGGTGAACGAGTGATTTCCAGGTAAGAAACAACTATAAGTGTTATTATACCGATTATCAGTATTATATATATCTCAGTCGATGATGTAGTCCAATTTATCACTGAGTCAGTTGTTTAAGAAATTCCTGTTGCAGTTGGTTAGGGCGTGTCTGAAGGAAGGATTCATATCCTTTTTCTCTTGGCAAAGCCCTCATTAATCCACGAATAATTGTTTGAGAAGCCTTTGGCCAGTCTTCTGTAGGTATTTCTCCTTTAATCAAGCTACTTATCATTCCCAAGGCTGGTAAATACACTAACGGAGTCTCTATGCTTTTACGAGCAAGTATTTCATTTGCTTTGCGTAATGTCTCTTCCTCATTTGGTGCTAATTCGGAGGAGTTTAATGCTTGCATAACCTGAACAGCAACTCTTAGCTGATCAAGTTCCTGGGAAGAATTTTGTATTAGAGTAAGTGTTAGTTCCTGTACGTCATCAATATCTCCGGTTAGTCTTTTTTCGGGCTGAAGGGGCGGCGTGTCTAGTCCTACTCTGGCAACATATACCCTGGATTGCTGTTGTATTTCTTTGATTAATTTAAGGGCTTGATACTCATGAGGGAGGGCTTCTTTAGGTTGAAAAGTTCTAAGTTGTAATTCTGCGTCCCACATGAATGATAGGGCGGCTTTCAATTTGGTCCTTATGGATTTGTCAAAATAGGTAAGTTCTTCCTCCATATCATGGAAATGAACATAAGGCTCCATCAATACTTCAAGCTGACTATTGGGATCAGTTGGATTGATCGCATGTTGATGTCCTTCGTGATCGTGTCCTCCATGATTATGTCCTTCGTGATCGTGTCCTTCGTGATCTTGTTCTTCTTGATCATGTCCTTCGTGATCATGTCCTTCGTGTTCATGTCCTTCGTGATCATG
>CAZZEC010000169.1:8546-11310 GCA_964652565.1 uncultured Bacteroidia bacterium | reverse complement strand
CCTCCAGGAGCGCTTATAAAGAATTCTACATGTAAGCGAAAATCTCGATACTTCTGTTTCGTCACTATATCTGCTGCACCGTACTTTCCGCCAGATGCTGCAGGATCATTACTATTCATTACGCTCCCTTCACCGACAGGATCGGAGATAATTTTCCACTTTATAGGTAACTCTGCCGAAAGCCTGGGCCCTTCCCAATAGGTCCATTTGTCATGAAGCATATTTTCTGTCCCATCAAATAGTATCTCCGCATCGGTGGGTGCAGGGGTTCCCACCCCTACTTGTGCAAATAACAATGTGCATTGGATACCAGACACGCAAATAATATAGAGTATATAAGAGAAACAGGAAGTAATCCTTTTCATATCAATGTCTATTAATGTATTAGTATCAAGTTAGGATTCCTCGTAATCAAAAACAATTTCTTTGTTGAGAAGCGCTATGTTTAGCCGTATAAAAAATTATTCATATAATGCATTGCTTATAATTCTAATTCCATAAACCTTAGTTTCTGAAACAATACACAATACAAAGATAGTGGAGAATGATATCACAATACGCCGAAATATATGGCTTGATCTTGGCTGGAGGTTATAGCCAGCGTATGGGAGTCGATAAAGCTGAACTAACCTACAGGGGTGAGCGACAAATTGACAGATTATGGAAAATATTACAACGTGTTGGGTTAAGGAGCTATATTTCCTGCAGAACAGATCAGGCTACTACTTATCAATCTGATTTCCCACTGCTACCAGATACGAGAATAGCAGAAGGACCACTTACAGGTATTATGACAGCATTTGATCACTTTCCAGATAAGGCATGGTTAGTGCTTGCTTGCGATATGCCCCTTATAGATGAACAAAGCATCCTTCAATTGATCGATAAAAGAGATGGAAACTACGTAGCTACCGTATATGTAGAACCTAAAAAGAACAATCCAGAGCCATTATTTTGTATTTGGGAGTTAATTGCCTTACCCCAATTAAGCACATTTTGGGAAAGTGGGGGGAGAAGTCCATTGACATTTTTGCAAATGCATACTTATAAAGGGTTATTTCCCAAAAGGCCAGAATTACTGACTAATGTAAACACACCTGAAGACTATCAGAAAGTTACTGAGCTTTTGTAAAGGAAGAAATCATTAGGAGAAATAAAATATATTGGTGATTTGTGCAACCTTTTCATTTTGCATAAATCTCTATCTAAAGACGAACCCTATTTTCTTTCATCCAGCGCTAACCTACACCTCGATATGCTAAAAAATTACCTCCTAGTCGCGATTCGTAGCATGAGCCGCCAGAAGATTTATACATTAATAAATATTCTAGGATTGGCTATTGGCATGGCCGCGTGCATTATCATTCTGTTATTTGTACAACACGAACTGAGTTATGATAAATTTCATACAAATTCAGATCGTATTTACAGGGTTTCCAGACAATGGTTTAATGACGACGGAGAAACCAATCTCCATCTCGGACACTGTGCGCCTCCCTTTGCCCCATTAATTAAAATGGATTTTGAAGGCCCTGTGGAGGAGGCTGTAAGGCTTCTCAGAGGATATAATTCATTGATTACCTATGAAGATAAACAGATTGAAGAACCTAATTTCTTTTTTGCTGATGAAGCTTTCTTCAATGTATTTACCTATAAAATGCTGAAAGGTGATCCCAGAACATCTTTATCAGAACCTAATACCGTCGTATTGACACAATCTACTGCTCAAAAGTACTTTGCCGACGAAGATCCCATAGGAAAGATCATTAATTATCAGAATCAGGCAGAATTGACTGTTACGGGAGTGATTGAAGACGTGCCGGAGAATTCTCATGTACATTTCGATTTTTTGGGCTCTTTTGAGACAGTAGAAAATTTTTTCGGGAGAGAAAATATGATGACGAATTGGGGGAGCAATAACTACGCTACTTACTTATTGCTTAAAGAAGGATACAATCCGGAAAGACTTGAAGCACAGTTACCTGCCTTTCTAGACAAGCATATAGGAGAATGGAGGGGAATCCCTGTTTCAAAGTTTAATCAATTGAATCTATGGCCCGTTACAGACATTCATCTTTACTCTCACCTGGATTCCGAGATAGAGCCCAATGGAGATATCGCCTATGTGTATATCTTTACTATCATTGCTTTCCTGATCCTTATTATTGCTTGTATCAATTTTATCAATCTAGCCACTGCAAAGGCAGCCAAACGTTCTAAAGAAGTAGGGCTTAGAAAAGTTGTAGGAGCATTTAGAAGCATGCTCATTCGCCAATTTATGTCAGAATCCATCCTTTTAGCAATTTTTGCACTATTGTTGGGTGTTTTATTGGTAGAATTAATACTTCCATTTCTTAATACTTACATATTTGATAATATTAATTTGGCGCTAAACTATGGAGAGAATGTCTTTGTTGTCCTTTTATTAGTCGGGTTGACATTGTTTGTAGGCATTGTTGCAGGGAGTTATCCTGCATTGTATTTATCATCATTCTCTCCTTTGACAACCTTGAGAGGGGGCCCACAGATTGGATCACATAAGTCTGCATTAAGGTCTAGTTTAGTTGTATTACAATTTGCAATATCTATATCTCTCATTGTGGGTGTAGGTATCATTCAGGATCAATTAGCATTCGTTCGCAGCAAACCATTGGGATTTAATAAAGAAAATATTGTAGCTGTCCCTTCCAGTGATCAGATATATGCAGAATATAGCCAGGTCAAAAATCGTTTATTAAATCATCCTGGAATAACAGATGTCAGC
>CAZZEC010000169.1:6200-8446 GCA_964652565.1 uncultured Bacteroidia bacterium | reverse complement strand
GGCCATTGGAAAACAGTTTGATTATGGAAATAGGTCTGGTAAGATTATTGGAATTGTAAAGGATTTTCACTTTGAAAACCTTCGTCAAACGATTGCTCCCATTGTATTTATGATTACAGGAGGGAGAGCAAATACAGTTGCTATTCGCATGCATGCCGGAGCAAGAGATGAAGTGCTTTCTTTTCTGGAGTCTCAATGGGCATTCCTAAGACCTGGTTATCCATTTACGTACGATTTCGTAGCAGATAGTTTTAGTGAGCAATATGCTGATGAAGACCGACTAGCAAGATTGGTTACTTATTTCTCAATACTGGCGATAATTATTGCAGCGTTAGGATTGTTTGGTTTAGCTTCCTATACTTCAGAGCAGCGCTTCAAAGAAATTGGGATTCGCAAAGTACTGGGTGCCTCTGTCTCCCAAATCTGGATGTTGTTAACGAGTAAATTTACGCTTCTGGTATTTATCGCATTCCCATTAGGAGCGTTAGGAGCCTACTTTTTAATGAAATGGTGGCTGAAGTCATTTGCATATCAGACCACTATTGCAATTTGGCCCTTTTTATTGGCTGGAGGAGTAGCATTGTTAATTGCTTGGTTGACGGTAAGCTATCAGTCCTTCAAGGCAGCTATCATCAATCCCGTAGAGGCGATAAGAAGTGAGTGATTCACTTCTTTTACTCACCATACAGTTCAATCATTTCCTGTACCATTTTATTGTCTTTAAGTACGGGAACATGATGAAATAAAGAATAGTGATTGGGATAGTCAATAAGGAGTGCATTCTCCAGGTACGTCAATCCTTGATGATCTCCTATACTCAATAAATAGGCAGCACATTGATAATATAGCGAATAATTGTCGGGATTGATTTTGATCCCTTCTTCGAGATAGGAAACAGCTCCCTGAACACTGCCATGTTCGAATAATAACTCCGCCCAGTCTTGCCACAACTGTGAATCGTGAGGATCGAGGTGAATGGCTTTTTCAAGGAATTGGTAAGATCCCAATTTATTGCCAAGCTTGTATTCACAGACAGCAATTGCCAGGCAAATTTCTGTGTTTTCCTGATCCAAGTTGTATGCCTTCCGATAAAAATGAATAGCCTCCATATATTTTTCGCACCTCTCCATACAGAATCCCAGTCCCATCCAAGCATCTACAAACGTATCGTCTTCCTTGGTAGCAAGTTTATAATACCTTACTGCATCGCGAAACATATTCAGATTTTCATAGCATTCTGCAATGTGGTAAAGGATAGGTACATCTGTAGAATCTATGGCATTTGCTTCAAGGAAGGTACGTAACGCATCCTCATATCGATCCTGGTCTGCAAGCAATAATCCTTTATTGTAATATGCTGAAAGAAAGTCCTCTTTGATTACAATAGCGAAATCAAATGCTTCAATGGCTTTGTATGCATTGTCCAAAGATCGGTAAAGCATCCCCATATTGTACCACACATTATATGAGTAAGGGAAGCGATCAATATATTCTTCGTACAACTTAATCCCTTCTGCATGACGACTTTGCGACTCTAGAAAAAAAACTAACTCATACAGTGCTTCCTCAAAATCCGGTGCAACCTCCAAGGCTTCCCTATAATAGGATTCACACACATCGTTTTTCCCACAAGCCTGTGCAATATTACCCATCTGAATCAATACTTCCTCGGGATGATGATGAATGCCATGCAATTGCTTTAACACTTCTAATGCTTCTTGATAATCTTCTATTTGAGTGAGAATATCGGCCTTAAAAAATAAGTATTCAGCATTCATTGGACTGAATTGTAAGGCAATATCAACTTGTTCCAAGGAAAGGGGGTACTGATCCAGGTCAAAGTACAATTTCGACTGTTTGTAATATAGATCAGAACTAGAGGGATGACTTTTCAATCCAAATTCTAATAGCTGCTGAGCCTTTTTCCATTGTCGATTGCTCGCGTAATAGTGATAAATTTCGTCAATAGTCCCTAAGTCCATGAAATAAAAGGACTCTTCGCGCAACATCTGCTCGAAAGCCTTCGCACTACTTCGTGCGTGATGTTCTTCGTATTCACTATGTCCAAATGGATCTTGCATGTCTTTTGTAAATCTAGTAAAAAAATAATCAAATCCTACCAATCTCTCCTATTCAAATGATGCTCTTTTTCCATGAACAATTATTAAAAAATGTCAAGCTTCATCTAAAAATGGATAGCGATAATTGGTAGGAGCGGCAAAGGTTTCTTTAATCGTTCTGGCAGA
>CAZZEC010000169.1:0-6100 GCA_964652565.1 uncultured Bacteroidia bacterium | reverse complement strand
TGCTCTATATAATCTACAATTTTGTCAAACGCTCTTTCATCAATGACTGCATTAATAAAGTTCGAAAAGTCCGCCGGGTCCCCCATACCAAACGATTTGATATCGATGTCAACTTTTTCTATCACTCGATCAAAAATCTTCGCACTAATGTAAGCCCTGGAAGCAGCAGAGCACTTCTGTCCCTGGAACTCAAATGCACCCCTTGAGATCGCTGTTGCAACCTGTTCAGGATTACTACTACCATGCGCTACGATATAATCTTTCCCTCCGGTTTCTCCTACTATACGAGGATAAGAGCGGTAAAGATCTATGTTATTCCCTATGATTTTCCATAAGTGTTTGAATACCCCGGTTGAACCTGTAAAGTGCAGACCTGCAAACTCAGGATGCTGGAAAATGACCTCTCCAGCTTCGGGGCCATCCGTATAGATCAAGTTTATTACGCCATCTGGCAATCCTGCTTCTAAAAAGATCTTCATGATTAAATTGGCAGAATATATCTGGCTATCAGCAGGTTTCCATATACATACATTCCCCATCATCGCAGGAGCGGAAGGGAGGTTCCCGGCAATCGCAGTGAAGTTGAAAGGAGTAATACAAAATATAAACCCTTCTAAGGCACGATATTCAATTCGATTCCACATCCCAGGCGCTGAATGCGGCTGATCCGTATATATTTGACGCATATAATGTGCGTTGAAACGTAAAAAATCTACCAATTCAGCTACTGCGTCTATTTCTGCCTGATAGATATTCTTTGACTGAGCCAACATGGTAGCAGCATTCATCTCAGCCCTGTACGGACCAGCAATAAGGTCTGCTGCTTTTAGAAAAACTGAGGCTCTGTGTTCCCAGGAAGTATTCTCCCACTGTGATTTAGCTTGTAATGCTGCATCAATCGCTTGATGGACGTGTTGGGAGTTACCCCTGGAATAATATCCAATTACATGTCGATGATTATGAGGTGGAGCTAAGGGCAATTTATTTTCTGTAAAAACAGCTTTCCCATTGATATACATAGGTACCTGTATCTCCCTATCAGACAGGTCTGCCAATACTTGCTTTACCTCTGATCTTTCTTTCGATCCAGGGGCATAACTTAATATAGGCTCGTTTTGTGGTATCGGTACGTTTGCTATCGCATTATGCATATGGTCTAGTAATTCTTTGGTTTAGAGTATATAAATATCATTTATCGAAAGATGAGTAATTTGTCGCCATTCATATATATGTTACGAATTTCTGCTCATAACTCACATCTCTTTGTAAGGTTTTGCAAGTATAACTTCTTATATCCAGGATAAAATTTCCTATAGCAAAACATAAATATTACAGAAAGTGGCAAACAAATATAATTCCACTACAAAAATACAGCCATTACTTAGATTTTCTACTCATTAAATTCTGCTCTTCGAAATGAGATCTTATCTCCAGGTTTGACGTTAAATTTTTCACAAAATCCAGCAACTACTTCTAACACATACATTGCAGGTCTCTGCGATGGTAGGGAGCGGTCGCTTAGTGGGGGAACTCTCTCGTAAATAGACACTATGTTATTTTCGCTATTGATATATAGAATATCTAGAGAAAGATAAGTGTTTTTCATCCAAAAAGATCTTGGTGCATCACCATTAAAGATAAACAACATCCCAGTTGTATCTGCCATTCTATGTCTGTACATGAGTCCCTGTCGCATTTCGCGAGAAGATTCTGCTATCTCGATATCTATACTAGCCAAAATGGTAGTAGTATCTCCTCGAAATAATTTGAGCGAGCCTTCTTTCACGAACGTAGGGGGCGGAAACTCTTCACTCGGAGGTGGAGGTGATGATGGATTTCCACACGCATATCCAAGCAGAAATAATATAATAATCCCAAAAATTCCATGAATACTATTTACGCTTGGGTACATCATGCTTTGGTGTGTTCTTATCCCAGGTAGAGGGAGGTCTATTTAGGGCAAAAATAATTAACCCAACCCCAAACAATACCAGAGGTATACTCAAGTATTGTCCCATATTCAACGTAAGCTGATCTTCAAATGCGACCTGATTTTCTTTGAGAAATTCTATAAGTATTCTTGCACCAAACACCCCTACAAAAAACACACCGCTTAACAGTCCAAGACGGTTCCTGGAGTTGGTTTTATAAAACAAATAGGCCAGAATACCAAAGATAGTAAGATAGGCCAATGCTTCATAAATCTGAGATGGATGACGAGGGATTGTATCTACTCGTGTAAATATAAATGCCCAGGATACATCTGCCGGCTTTCCTATGATTTCGCTATTCATCAAATTTCCCATACGTATAAATGCTCCGGCAAGGGCGACTCCTAACGTTGCTCTATCAATGATCCACAGCATAGGCCTCTTGGTCACATTTTTAGAAAACAACCAAAGGGCCACAATAATTGCAATCGCTGCTCCATGGCTAGCTAAACCGCCTTTCCAGATTTGAGGAATTTCAATAATATGATCTTTGTAGTAATCCCATTCATAGAAAAACACATGGCCTAGTCTTGCACCTATAAGCGTAGCAATGAATATGTACAAAAAAGCTTTATCCAGCCATTCCTGAGGTAACTTTTCTACCTTAAACATGTTTTGAGATACTTGATAAGCCAGAAAAAAACCTGTAGCGAAGAGCAATCCATACCATCGAATCCCTCTATTGAGAAACTCTATGTAGAATATTTCGGGATCGACATCCCACGTGATAGCGGCCAGTATATGTTCCAAAGTAATTTGATTTATTTCCTGAATCTAAATATTTTGCTTCTCATCTTGTGTTCCAAATATACATGGGTTAACCCTAAACCGCAATTCCAATCATAATGGGTGTTAGTTTAATTTTCTCCCTGAAAAGGATTCTTACTGTTACATTTTCTTTCAATCTCAATTGGCTGCTGTACCTCATTGTATGTTATATATTAACAGGTTGCACAAAAGAGAAGGAAAAATTAGCACCCATGAATATCGAACTAACTATGGAGCAAGCCACTCACCTTGCAGACTTAGCCATCAATTGCATTCAGGTAGAATACCCCAACAAACTTAGCCATGTCATGAAGAGTTCACGCGATGTACTTTCGCCTCGTGAACTTCATCCCGCTTTTTATGGGTGCTTTGACTGGCATTCTTCTGTACATGGACACTGGATGCTCATAAAACTACTCAAAAAATTCCCCTCTCTTCCTCAAGGAGAAACCATTCGCCAAATGATTTCTGCCAATCTTTCATCAGATAATATACTTAGGGAAGTAGATTACTTCAACCTACCCCATCAGAAATCTTTTGAAAGAATGTATGGATGGGCATGGCTGTTGAAATTGGCTCAGGAATTAGAGGAGTGGGAAGATGGGCAAGCAAGAGTATGGCAAAACAATCTTTCCCCGCTGACAAATGTTATTGTTGAACGATATATGGAGTTTCTTCCCCGTCAGACCTATCCTGTACGTACAGGACTTCATTCCAATACAGCATTTGGTTTGTCATTTGCATGGGACTACAGTAAGTCCGTGGGCTTAGACTCTCTGGCAGCGTTGATATCTTCTGTTGGATATAAATATTATTTTAATGACAAAAGTTGTCCAGGAGAATGGGAACCCGGAGGTTCAGATTTTCTCTCTCCTTGTTTTGAGGAGGCCAATCTCATGCGTAGGGTACTTCCTGTAGACACTTTTCAAATTTGGTTAGATCGATTTTTTCCAAACTTAGACCAGATGAAACCTGATCGGTTATTCCAACCTGCATATGTTGCAGATAGAAGTGATCCACAAATAGTTCATCTAGATGGTCTTAATCTGAGCAGAGCTTGGTGCATGATGGGAATAGCTTCCATCCTCCCTGATGAATCATCCACTCGTAATATCCTGATACAATCTGCTGACAATCATATCCAAGCTTCCTTACCACATATATCTAGTGGCAACTATGAAGGAGAACATTGGTTGGGGTCATTTGCAGTTTATACGTTGTCGGTGGGAGAAGAATTGCATGAATGAAAAATATTGTGTTCAGCTATAACAATTTTGCATAATTTCCTACATGGTATTTTTTTAATCCTCTCGTAAATTATAAGCCTTTAACATAAAACTTTCAATAAAGTATTGTTCTGTTCAACTCTCTATCTGTAATAATTCTCGGACGATTTCCTTCCATTCTTCATTAAGAGATACGGAAGGGAAAGGCTTCCCTGCCTTACGATACCAGTAGCCTGCATTCCACTCATCACCCTCTTTCCTGTGTAAATAGGCATGTACCCAAGCACCATTCCCTTTTTGGTCATCCTGGACCAGTTGATGTGCCTGCTCCCAGTCTCCTTTTGCTTCATACCACAAAGCCCTCAATTCATACGAAAGCCCCTCTGGGGAGGTCTGGGATTCAAGTGATTCTATAAATTCAGAAATATTCATTTGTCTGCAAAATTCGCTTTACTCTTACAAGTAAAGCTTATGTGTTTGAATTATTTAGCGCCTGTTTATACCTTTTAAAAAACAAATTATATCCAAATATAGAATATATTTTTTACTTCCGTTATGCATCAGAACAAGCCTGCTCTCCATCGATATCTACAGTATATCTGTATTATAATTAGCATTGCGATACTCCCTTCAATAATGAATGCTAACCCCAGCAATCTTACAAGCCCATCTGATTCCCTTGACATACTGTTAGACCAAAGGATGCAGGGAGCCTGGCAGATGATTATTGATAGTGTAGACCCTTTTGAATCTTCAACAGGAGATCAAATTAAGCTTTTTTCAGAGGGCTATTTTATGCTTGCTATCTTTGACTCTCGTAAACGGGAATATTATGTAACTGCTGGTGGTACCTATGCGATAAGAAATGGAGTTATGTCTGAATACCTCATCTTTCATTCCTACGACCCTGATCTCATTGGCAAAACCTTTTCTTATAAACTTACCGTCTCCCGCGACCGGTATAGACAAGAAGGGTATGTAGAATTGCACGATATTAAAATAGATCTGGATGAAGAATATGAGCGATTGGACTATGGAGTAGAAACACCCATCGCTGGTGCATGGAGACTAGAATCCCCTTATAATCCATCTACTACGGTACTGAGGCTCATATCAGGCACTATTTTTCAGGAAGTGGAATATGACAATCGTACCCGTAGGGTACTTTCGGCTATGGGAGGAAGATATTCGCTTCGGAACAACCAATGGAGAGCGACTATTCATTACCATATGAAGAATAGTCAAGCCGTATATGAAGAACTCATTTATACCGCTAATTACCAAAGGGGAAATTTATTCCTATCTCATAATTCCGCCCAGGGTGTCATCCGAGAAGAGTGGAGAAGACTAGATTAATTATAGAATTAAGTATGTATATCTATTCACTTATCTAAAATTAAAACAATTATTCAGGGCAAACGCACTAAAATCATTAACAGCTACTAATCAGTAGCTTACATTGATTCAATATATAAATATTTTAATCGTAATTAACTAACAATGAATTATTTAAAAATTTTGGTGCGTTTGCCCTGTTAATTATTCTATCTTAGTGATCATTACTTTATAACTACATAATATTACCATGTTAACATCTCATCTCGTACATACAGTTTGGTATTGTTTACTCATAACATTCAGTATTCAGGATCACACGCATAACATATATTTAGCCGAAGACATTGCAGGAGCCTGGGAAATGACATCTACTACTCGCAACCTTCCTGGGGATATTGAGGAAATTCGAGAAGTAAGGATGATGGATAAGGATGGATATTTTATGTTTACAGTTTTTAGTCAGAAAGATAAAACATTCATCGCCTCAGGAGGTGGTACGTATACTGTTGAAGGTACTCAACTGACAGAGACCATTGAATTTCATACATTGGACACATCGAAAGTTGGCAAACAGCAGATGTATACCATTTCCTATGAGGATGAGATGCTGTCTTTGAAGAGTGAAAACCCTAAAGAGTATCCCACATCTACTTACGAACGCATAGATAGTGATAATGAAACGCCTTTAGCCGCAGCATGGCGCATTACCCAACGTCAAAGAGATGGGAAAATGTCAAAAATGAGAATGGGACCACGGAAGACGATAAAATTACTCAC
>CAZZEC010000168.1:0-11398 GCA_964652565.1 uncultured Bacteroidia bacterium | reverse complement strand
TTAAAAACAGTAAAAAACTTGAAAGGGGAAGTCGACTTATGAGACTTCCCCTTTTTTATTTTTTTTAAACTATTTAAGCTTGAATTTGCTAGTATTACTGTATAGATTTTTTACTTGATTTGAGGTTAAAAGTATGAGAATTCATGAGATTGTAAATATAGTTTTGAACTTTCTGGTGATTGTACTGCTATTTCTTTTCATAACCAGTTGTCATTCTAATTTCAAGGAACGCGATATCTATGGGATTTGGAAAGTGGATTCAGCTTATACCTACTACAATGGATTCACCAATACAGAACTCTACTCCGTAGATTGGGCAGAATATGAATACAGCGAGGGAGGAAAGATGAAGGAAATGAAAGAAAGAGCTTTCAAGCCACATCTTTTCGAAATTCAGGGTGATACACTCATACATAGGTTTACCAATGGAAAGATATTTCACAAGTACAAGATATTTGAATTGAATGAAGAACGTATGGTCTTAAAAAAGAACCATCCTTTTACCTTCCAAGGGCCCAATCAAGAGCGATATGAAATACGGTTTTTTTCAAAAAAGTGAATACAATTGTAGCAATATCTGGTTGTATAATTACATTAATTTGATTCTATCCTGATCAAACCCATGTTACAAGTTCTAGCCTCAGGTATCATTTCCATATTAACGCTGTCTATATTACATGCACAAAATTTAGTCCCTAATCCTGGGTTTGAAGCGTTTGAACAATGCCCGCCTTATCCTGGCCAAATACATGTATCCGAGGCTTGGGATTCTCCTAATAATACAACTACCGACTATTTCCATCGTTGTTCCCCAGTTGAAAATGGAGCAAGTGTGCCTGTTAATCTCTTTGGCTTTCAAGAACCCCATCAAGGGGATGGATATGTAGGAATCAGAGCCTGGATTCCATCAGGCCAAAATCCCATATATCGAGAATATATAGGCGTACAGTTATCTCAGCCACTTGTAGAAGGAAAGCCTTATTTTGTGAGTTTTTTCATTAGTCCTGGAGATGCTTCCACCTTTGTCTCCGATGGAATAGGTGCGTATTTTTCTATTGATTCCCTTCAAAATGAACGTATTTATCCCTATCAACCACAAATTCGCCATCCCAAAGGTGATTTTATCAGGGACTTTAACCGTTGGGTAGAAGTTTCTGGTACGTATATCGCTCAAGGGGGAGAGCAGTATATGGTTATTGGCAATTTTGAGAATGATGAAGAGACACTTAAGGAACCCGTACTCGATAATCAAGTCCTCAGTGAAGTGATCTACTACTATATCGATGAAGTAACAGTAACGAATTGTGAAACAGTTGAAACAGCAATTTCTTTGGATATAGATACCGTGATGTGTCAAGGAGAAACGTTGGAAATAGAGCCTGAAAGCAATGGGGTAGCGTATACATGGCCTGATGGAAGTCAGGCGGACAATTTCACTATAACTTCAGCAGGCAGTTACCCATTCACTATTTCACACGATCAATGTAGCTATACGGATACGGTTTCAGTAAAGTATCTGGAATTTAAATTACCTTATGATAGCCTCACTATTTGCGAAGGGGAGAATGTGGATGTGATGCTCCCTTCCAACTCAGAGGTCTTTATTAACGATAGTATTGTTACTATATCTTCCCAAATTAATATCAGTCATCCAGGAGGCTATAGATTTGAAGTACAAGAGGGTAGGTGTAGACTCCGGGATACATTGGAAGTAATTACCGAAAGTACACTCAATATTTTTCGAGAAATTGATACCTCTCTTTGCGATGGAGACTCACTTATTTTAGGGAAGGAGAATGAAAAAGTTGAATGGAGATGGCAAGGTATCAGTACAGCTATACTACCTGCTATTACAGATTCAGGCAGGGCAGAGAAGATCTATGCGCACACCTGTTTTGAAGAAAGAACCATCTACAATATTGAATTGGTAAATTGTACATGCAACTTGACGGGGCCGGATGTATTAACCCCAAATGCAGATGGGATAAATGATATATGGGAGCCTGAAATGACGAATGCTACAAATGGACACATAATAATATTTGACCGCTGGGGAAAAGAGTTGTTTCAGGATGATGTATTAAACTTCCAATGGGATGGAACATATCGTAATCAGCGATGTGATCCCGGTATATATTTTTGGATATCTGAATATACTTGCGATCGGGTGTCAAGCCAGATTACTCAAGGATATTTCATGTTGCTATATTAGAAATCCTCAATCAGAACGCCCATCTTTCCCATTTGTGCATCTCGTATCGCTTCTAATACTTCCGTTTTTTCGTTCATGACAAATGGACCATAGTGATTAACTTTCTCTCCAATCGGTTGAGCTGCCAAAACCATCAACTCGGAAGGTTGTTGAGTGTTAAATTGAACAGAACCCTCCTCATTTTCAAACCAGATCATTGTTTTATCATATACATAGTACTCCTGATTGGCAATGGTTAATTCATCTAATTGATATGCCAATAGATTGTAATCTCCTGGAATGTGTAAGAAAAAGTTGGATTGAGCTTCTGCAGTGATTCTCAGGATGATTTATCTCTTTCAAAGTACAAATAGAAGTAGACAGCCATCCCAAAGTCTGTGGAGTCGGTTGAGACTAATCTCCACCCATCTTGCGCACATTCATCCAACTTTTCTTGTATGTCGTTGGAAGAGGCTTTGATTATATGCTCTTTATCAGCAAATAGTTTAGAGTAATAAATGAGGGATTCTAGTTTGTATTCTTTCATGTCAATAATATTGTAAATCAGATGGTTTAGGTAATACTTTATAACTGAGAACGGAGAAAAAAGATATCTAATGATGAGTTATTTGGGGGAATAGTTTCGGCATATGCATCCTCACAAGCATATGTGGTAGATCCACGGCCTCTGCTATTTTGAGGTCTCCTGCCAAAGCACAGAGGGCATATGCTGAATATATGTTTTTGCATACACATAATGTGATTATGTAAGTACCATTTCCAGAGTTGGGATCTGTGATTTTTACTATAGATAGTCTCTAACACTATGATGGATCGCTGATAATCTTCTTCACTCTTCCCACTTCTCCTGATTCTAATTCTACTTTAATTCCATGAGGGTGTGTAGAAGATTTAGTGAGAATTCTTTTGACGAATCCGCGAGTGAGATTACCTGTGCGTTGATCCTGTTTGAGCACTATGTCGACTTCCTGACCAGTGGCTATATGTGATCTGTTAGTGCCTTCAGACATAATATATTTGATTTTAGAAAAACAATTTTTTGTTAGTGCAAGCGCAAATATATCATTTATTGACAGAGTTTTTCATACCTGATAGGTTTATATCCCTTATCGATGAACCATCGCCAATCCCTTTCCGTTTTACGTACTTTTCTGATTCTTCCCCCTGTCGCTTCATAAATGATGGCTTTACCATTACTAGCTATTGTATCGTAAAGCACAATGTGTTTACCTCTAAGATTAAGTGCGTCTCCTCGTTTAAGATCAGTGGCAATATTGAACGTAGAATCCTCCAGATCTACAGAGATTTGATGTATCGTAGACGTTCCATATTTTTTATTAGCAATACCCCAGCAATAACCAATTAAACCTGAGCAGTCAATTCCAGTGGCACAAGAGATTACTCCTTCGTTGGAATAAGACCCCGGTTTTTTCCCATCCAGTAAATGTGTATTAAAATCTTGAGTACCATCCAATCCTCCCCATTTATATGCTACTCCCTTATACGTTCTATTAGGTTTAAAAAAAGATAGTTCAGCTCCACATAAAACAGAAGTATCTTGAACATAGTTCCATTCGTGTTGCTGGAACAATTTTGCCATTTCCAGAATTGATTCGCCGTGGATACAATCCTCTGCTTGCGAAGGTTTAGGAGGTTTTGGCATGTCAGGTATATCTGCTTCTTGTCTGGGGACTTCAGGCTCTTGTCCCTTAATATCAGGAGCTGTGGGTAATTCCGACATTTCTACTGGATCTGGTATATCACTTTCACTAGGGTCCCTAAGAGGATAATAAACATAGCGCCAGGCAGCATATCCTGCTGTAGCTAATAATATAATTGCGATAAAGAATTTAGTTTTCATGTTAAGGTTTTATCCTTTAATACAGCTTGTTAATTTGGGAAACTATACATAGAAATGATATACTGTTGATCTTTGGACTCCAATCGATATACACGTGAATTGAATATCTTAAACTCATTTTCGAGATATATTACTTGTGGAGAATGAGGAAATGATAGCGTCCCTGTACTTTCATTACTATCATTGTATCTCAAAATCAGTGAATAAAGCGATTGATCTGGACGCTCCATATGGAGTAAAATATATTTTTGGTTGTCTTGATCTCGACCTAAACTATTTACAGATAGTATGATACCCTGATCACTTCCCACCCGAAATTCTACGTTATCTTCTGGAAGATTATCGCCTGATTGAAACACAACGGTGCCTTGTTTTCTGGTATTTAAATCTAATTGTTCCTGCCCTTTATAAATATTTTGCCACTGTGCATGGTCTGTATTTGAGACTTTTTGTACAGGACCCAGAAAATGAGATAAGTCTAATTCATAGTATTCCTCCATTTGTTCGTCCATCATTTCTAGCTTATTCTCACTACTCTTTAATTGAAGATATCCTGGAGAGAAGTCAAGTTTATAAACCAGCTTGATCTCACCTTGATTATTCAGTAGCACGAGCCTGTTTTTGAGTGGATCTGCCAGTATTAGATACTCTTCATTTAGTACATCAAAGCTATGAGGACCAAATGGCAATTCATCTTGTGGACTTCTGATACAATAGACTGAGGGCAATCCTTCATTGGAGTTATAGTATGAGGTACTTCCAACAACAAGATAGGAATCTTTGATTTTTGAGATATCTTCAAACTGTGATTTGGTAAAGTAGAATACCGGGTCATCTGAGCCAAAAGTAACACCTGCTCGTGAGATGTTCCAGGATATATCAAGATCAGTTATTTGATGATTTTGGCGATCAATATTTGCTTGATTAAAGATGTTTTCAACTTCAGATTCAGGGAACTGTACGAATACCATATCATCAGATGGAATATTCATTGAGACCAGTTCCTGGAGAGCGGGTCCCTGAAAACCATCTAGCCTGAGTGGTTTTACATCTCTCAGGCTTGACTCATAACTCTTTTCCCAAGTAATTGAAATATTGAATTGTGTTTCTAATCTACCAGATTGTGGAGGTAGAAAGTTAGATGAAGCACTGGAGTTTGTGGCAGAAGTTGTCTGGTTGAGATTTCCAGAGGATTGGGTAGGCTGAATGGAATCCTTAGAAATTGAGTTAGTATCTGCTGATGTATCCTGAGGTTGCGATGATTTGTTTTTATTGGAAGATGAACTACAAGTCCATCCCAAAGAACAAACCAATATCAACAGAAAAATGGGATATTTAGGCATATGCATGCATGCGTAGTTAATGGCACTGTCGTAAATTTATTAAAATTCAAGAGGATACGATCTCTTTGGCTATTAATAAATAGTAAATTGTAATGATTCTTCATTGAGAATACACTTGGTTACGTTTATTTTGGGATCTTGTTGTTTTGACTATCGTGGAGATGTTGGTGAGTTAGGTTGATAAGGAGACAAAGTGAAAGAATTTATATTCTAAGTGTAATTATTTGTCGGAAGATTCATTCGTAAGATTCTTCCTTATTCTACTCAGCGACTGAGGGGTGATTTTCAGGTATGAGGCAATCATTTGTTGAGGTACATGCAGTGCCAAGTCGGGATATCGGCGTGTAAATTCCTGATATTTTACTTGTGCAGTGCCATAATTCAGAAAATCATTGTCTTTGATTTTTTTTTAAAATGTAGACTCAGAGTGACATTTATTGTGTATTTAAAGTTTGGGTTTTTATTAACTAAGCTTATCCCAGTTACTCCGTTTAATATACAATACATTACTGTCTACCACAGCTTGTATCGCAATTTCACAAGGAGTAAGGTTGTAGTAACTTTCAAGATCTACAGCAAATTGGTTTTGACGAAAAAAATATTTAGTTACTTCTTCTCCTCCACTTCCCAAGGAATATACGCGTAAAATACCTTCATTGACAAACCCCAGCTTGTCTCCTATGGTCCCCAGGCTAAGAAATTCTTCCTGTACCTTGAGGTCTTGGGCTTCACAAAAAGTGAGTATGTACTCAATTTGTTCATGTGTTAAAATTCCACCAAAGCTTAGGGCCGTGTATAGTCTTTCCATTTTCTATCTTTTAAGTTACGATTCCTAAGTTAATCACACTTTCTGCACATGCAAGTACAGCTTCTTCATTAGAAATGGGTTCCCAATTGAGATCTTTTGCAGCTTTAGAGTGATCTACTCTGCGTTCAACCCCCAAATCAATTAAAATAGGTTTTAGTGTAGGATCTATACGTGAAAAAAGTCTGACTGCTAAGTTGGGGAGTGTAATAGAAGGAATTTTTCTATCGGGATATTTTTGCTTTAAGATGTTTGCTACATCTTTAAAACTCATGAATCCAGCAGAACCAATATATCGCTGATTGGCGGCTTGAGGGGCTTCCATTGCTCGTATTAATAGATCAGCAACTGATCTAACGTCTACGATATCGAAACCAATGTTGGGAATAGCAGGTGTACTTCCATCCAATGTTTTAATCACAATATTTGCAGAAGTCCCAAAATCTTCCTCTAATACTGGCCCAAGGATGGCTCCGGGACATACAGTAGTAAGTTCCATTTCGGAAGAATCTTGTTGAATATAATCCCATGCTGCGCGCTCTGCAACGGTTTTACTTCTAAAATAAGGAGTAGTATCTGCTTTATTTGAGATATCTGTCCAATCCTCTTCTTTATACGTTCCGCTTTCTTCTCCCTTCTGTTTCCCGTATACAACTGCACCCGATGAAGAGGTGATGACCACTCGCTTTACACCATTCTTTGATGCCGCATTCAAAATATGTAATGTTCCTTGTTTGGCTGGTTGTACCAATTCCTCTTCGTTTTTTGGTAGGGTCCTTGGAAATGGGGACGCAATATGTTGGACATATGTAACTCCTTCTGTCAATGTTTGCCAAATATTTTCATCTAATAGATCGGCCTCTACCAGCGTAAGTCTATCGGGATAAGATGTATGCTTTGCGATGATCTGATGAATTTCCACGGCTCGACGTTTATCTCTGAGGGTACCTATGACCTCATATCCTTTATTTAGCAATTGTATGGTTGTATGAGAACCTAAAAATCCTGTAACTCCGGATAGCAATACTTTTGAAGTCTGTTCCATAATATCATAATTAGAATATACCGTTAAAGATGAGGAAAACGAGAGAGAAGTGAATTAACAAATGGTAAGAAATGGCAAGAGGTAATTGACTAATGTTTTACCATGTCTGAGTTTATGAATAGGTAAAACTTAAGTTGGAGATAGGAGTTTACGATACAATATACTTCTATTTTATATGAAGACTAAAATTTGTGCGACCTGTAAAAACATTGATTCAGTTTTGTATAGAATACAGATTAAAAAGGGTAAAGAATGGATATTTGTTTGCAGTGAATGTTGTGTGAAGCATCAAAAGCTACCTCATTACAGGTATGGAGGAACTTGGAAAGGAAGCAGGCATTGAGACTGTAGAGATGAAATCTCTTCATCTCTACAGTCTCATACATTATTTTTTATGCGAAAATGCGTCAGTTGGAATAAGCTGTCTTTTTATCTTTTCAGATTCATACTCCAATGATAGAGACTGTGAACTGAAATCCTGTAGATAGTCGAGTACGAAATGGTGATATCCTTTTTCCAAGGCTACATTCCCTGTACGAGTACGTCGACTGTGAGATCCATCGTTATTCACAATTTCTTCTTGATCCAAATACAAGATACTTCCATCGTCTGAGGTAAGGTAGAAAGTATACAAACCATCTTCAGGTATCTCAATATATCCTTCAAACCGGGCAACCCATTTTGCTTCTCTATGCTCAATCTCATCTATATCAGGATGGGTTACTACTCCCTCTCGTACAGGTTTAAGATTTGTAATGTTAGGTATGCTTATCCAGTCTCCTTCGAAATACTGGAAGCTAAGACCTGGTAGCGTATTTCCCGGGTTGATAGCGGGTAATTCTCTAGTAAGTATATATTCTCTTCGGCTAATGCGGCTCCTTGTGTCATATGGACTAAAAGTTCTTGCCTTTACTTCTGTTGTCGAAAGAATATTCAGGGGCTTTTCATAGAGCAAAGACTCTTTGGTAGGTTCTGTACCATCAAGCGTATATCTTATCTCAGCATCGTATACGACATTTTTCATGCTAACTTCTATCGAACTTACGAACCTCATACTAGGTGGGTCTATGATTGGGGCAAATGGTTGATAGGCGGCCTGCTTTTTATCATTTTCCGCACTCATCTCCTGCATGGTTTCCATGTTGTCGATGGATGGAGATTCCAATAGTGCTTCCCAATTGAATTCCTTATCAAATGGGTCCAGGGCAAGCTCGGGATTGAATACTTCAGGATCTACGGGAATTACTTGATATGGGGTAAAATCAGGTTGATCTGTAAAGAAATCATACAAGTCAGTAGCAGAAGCATCGTATTGGTTCAGATAAGGTATTCCCAGGATATTCCAAAATGTTTTCATGATACTTCCGAAGCTTGCATGTACATGGCTTACATGACCTGATTTGACATAAGGTGATATAACCAGGCAGATACTCCGGTGAGCATCTATGTGGTCCCGACCTCCCTGTGCATCATCTTCCGTCACTACAATCAACATATTTTTCCAGTAAGGTGTATGGGAAAGAAATTCAACGATTCTTCCCAATGCCAAGTCATTATCCATCATAAAACTCTGACCATAAGGATATCCTTCATCAGGTCTTGTTCCTGCTCCATGATCATTCGGTAGTCGGATAGTCATAAATGAGGGCATTTCTACGTTGGAATTAATCCAGCGGTCTTCAAACTCTTGAATAAATACATCTGCCCTGAATTGATCCGGGATATTCATATTGTAGGAGGGAAAAATATGTGAAGAATTATAATACAGGGGTTCGGGTAGGGGGTTATTCACTACATCTCTAATATAATCTGGAGAATATCCTGCCTTTGCCATGTAAGGTGTGATCCTTAGATCTAATCCAAAATTGAATAAAGAAGTGCCATTTCGATCTAAGTGTTCCCATATTGAACCAGCCTCATTAAAATCTTCAGGTGTTAATCCTCCTGCGAGAATGGCCATACCGGGAGCGGTAGTATCGCCATTAAAGGACCGGGCTCCTCCGTATTGATTTACTACATTCGTCTCTGCCCACTCGTTAGGGTATAGTCCAATGAGCCATTTTTGTCCATCAACAGATACATCAGAGTCTACATAAAAATTATCTGAGATAGCAAATCTTCGAGCAAGTGCTAAATGGTTGGGGGCAATGGATATATCTTCGATCTTTTCACCCATAGGGACATCGATGGTCACATTCTCCCCAAATCTCGCCAACACAGGATCACCATTTCCTCCTTCTATTTGACCAAACACTTCGTCATAGGTTCGGTTTTCTTTTGCAATGAATACGATGTGTTTAATAGGAGATTTTTTGGCACCAGGATATAGCGGGATGGGATTATCTTTTCTAGTATTAAATTTGGGGTCATCAGCCCGAGAGAATGAAAAATTGTTGTCTAATACCTGCTGGGTAAATGTTTCCAATTTCTCATCATCAGGTATGTCTATGATTTGAACAGTACCCTTCATCAAATTACCGATGTAACTCCCCTCAGGCCCCATTTCAAAGGTAGAACCACCATTAGGACCACTTCCATAGCCTTTGGCATTAGCGACAATCAACTGCTGACCATCTTTGCTGACTTGTAATTTGGAAGGAAACCATCCTGCTGGTAAATGTCCTATCACTTTCAGGGTAGGAACATCTATGATGCCGATGGCATTGACACCAGACTCAGCAACATACAATCTTTTTCCGTCAGGTGAGAGTGCTAGGCCGTAGGGGATCATCCCGCGGAGACTCTTAAGTCTTTCATCGAGATTCAGGAATATTTGCTGTTTGACAGCGTTTGATTGTGCATCGATGACTGTTATACAATCATTATTACCGTTACTCACAAAGATATAATCATCAGTAGCTACTACAGAGTTTGGACTTGATCCTCCTACTGCCGGAATCTCATCCATTATTTCCCCTATCAAAATTCCTGTTTTGACTTTGGCCATAACTTCTGGCTGAGAAGGGGTTAAATCAATAGCAAAAACGGAAAAAGATTCAGGTGAGTTAGGATCTCCCAGACCTGGTACAGTTAATGTATCTGACTGTATACCCTTTTCAGCGGCTTCAGACAGATAAGGATAGACTGAAAACCCAATGCGGGTTTCATCTGGATCATTGGGTTGGTAAGAATAAGCAATTTCATATTCATACATTCCTACATTGGCTACATAGGCTTTGGTTTCATCTGGTGATAACGTAATTCCAAAAGGGTATCTACCTACTTTTACGCTGTTGACAATTTCTCTTTTATCCGTATCGATGATGATCATCCTAAAATTCATCTGGTCCACTGCATAGAGATATTTTCCGTCGTTACTGAGTACCATATCCCCGATATAACTACTACTGTAGTCTCTGTTATTTATAACCGTATTACAGTCTATTTCCCCTATACGCTGTTCAGTTGCAAGATCAAATACGATAATTTTCCCTTCTTGTCCCCCTGCTACATATAACCATTGATTATCGGGCGAAATTGCGAGTCCCATGTATACAGCCTCTAGTACTCCTTTATCAGTATTATATCCTTTGGGAATCTGCGAAACACTTGGGTATTCCTGATTGATACCCCTAATAATCGAAACTGAAAGGGGACGAATACCACAATTAGAAGTTACAGCCATACTCCCATCAGGACTAAGTGCCAATCCATATGGGTGAGGAGCAACTGTTAAGACATTGCCAATAGGCGTTACGAATCTACCATTGGGAATTACTGTTTTCCCATCCTTATTGATCTGAGTAAAGGCACTTTCTGCAGGAGCCTGGATGATCCATGGAGTTTGTGCCTGGACTTGTGTACTACACAACAGTATGATGAAATATGCTGTTGTCTTGAATAAGTGTTTCATTGTGAATTTATAAGTTGGAAGTATATGAAACTAAGGTAAGGAAGAGATATTAGCGAATTGTTTTGAGAGAGTGAAGATTGTGACGACGGACCACGGACGATAGTAAAGACGACAGAACAGACGACGGACAATGGACGACGGACGATAGTAAAGACGACGGACTACGGACGACAGACGACAGTAAAGAAGACAGACAACAGACGACAGACGAAAGTAAATAAGACGGACAAAAGAAGAAAAAATATAAAAAAGAATAAAAAAAAAAGTAAAAAAAAAAGA
>CAZZEC010000167.1:0-11424 GCA_964652565.1 uncultured Bacteroidia bacterium | reverse complement strand
GATAAAAAAATTAAAGAACTGAGTGGTTTATTTACCTCACAGTGGGGCAAGTTAGTTGAGGCATTGGTTAAGCCTGGTACATTGAAATTGTTTCAGCAGAAAGGTATCACCATCACACAGACATCTAGGGAAAACGAAGTAGTCGTAGATGGCAAACAAATGGAACTGGATATAATATTGATCAATGGAGAAGAAGCTGTAGTTGTCGAAGTGAAAACCACCATGAAAGTCTGGGCGATTAATGAGTTTTTGGAAGATTTAATGGAAGTAAAAAAATATTTTTCACAATTGAGAGACAAAAAAGTATACGGTGCTGTGGCTGCGTTGACATACGAAGAAGATACAGACCGATTAGCCTATAAAAAAGGATTATTCGTAATCAAAGTTACGGGAGATGATATATTAGAGATTGCAAATGATGATAAGTTTAGCCCTAAAGTTTGGTGAAAAGTACATATGCTAAACATTAACCCTAATGTATCATACTGAGCCCATGCCTAGAAAATGGGCTCAGTATCTTCATAGTTATGTTATCAGGGCAAACGCACCAAATTTTATAAATAATTCATTGTTAGTTAATTGTGATTAAAATATTTATATATTGAATCAATTTAAGCTACTGATTAGCAGCTGTTAATGATTTTAGTGCGTTTGCCCTGTTATGTTATTGAATAATTAGTTTTTGTGTTAACGTCTGGTTTCCTGATACCATTTTGACAAAATACATCCCTTTTTCTAGATGTTGCAGATCTAGCCTAGAAATTTCACCTGTTGTAGCTTTTCTGTGATATATGACTTGACCTAATGTGGAAAAGATACTAATTGCTATGAGATTATCATCCTTTTCTCTCCATAAAATATTGAAAATTCCATTAGATGGGTTGGGAAACACCTCCAATAGAGGAGAATTATCAATAAGTAGTTCTTCCTGAGGGCTTTTGAAATTACTCACAGATTGTACATCAGAGGCACTTGCATCTGTTTCATCAGGATTGGGATTCGGTAAAGGAAATGTAATGATAATCAGTGTATCAGGTTGAGGTGAAATACCACCTACTCTTCGCCTAGCAAATGGAGTTGCAGTTAAGGTGTATGTTCCCAGAGGCAGTTTACTTAGATTGAATGGTTTTCTGTTATTTTTTGACAATGAGTAGGGTGGCCTTCTATCTTTGTTGGTAATATTTTTGGGACCTCTCAACTTAAATAAAACACTTTTTACTTGACGGGGATTTCTAGAAGGCACTGCATATAAAAAGGAATTAAATATATCTAATGTATCTATATATGTATCTGTATTTTGAGATGCAGTAGATATTGGATAAAAGAGCGTATCTCGTATGGTTATGATACTTCGCGAACCATCTCGATTAACTGCGACTTGTCTAAATTCAAGTTCTACATTGTTCTTCCTTTTAGGTTTCCACTTTGTTCTAGTGTTTACATCAACTTGAGCTTCAAGAGTTAGGGTAAAAACAGCTATTATTGCTGTAATGAAGATATTTCGTAAAATCGTAAAAATTTTCATAAGACAACATTTTTCTTCGAATATAAGTATTTTTTTATTTTATTTAAATTTTATTAAAATAAATATATTATTTGAATTAAATTTGAAAGCTGCTTCTCCTTATGCTGATCCCCAGTTAAGTGTAAATAGATCTGTACAAGAAATGATGATAATATCATATGAAAAGAAAAAGACAAGCCATCCTCAAACCAAGAATGACTTGTCTTATAAAAATGTAGGTATTTGTCGATTAACTAGTACTCTTTGTTAACACATTATATAATATAGGTACTATAAGCAGTGTCAGGATGGTTGATGATATCATACCCCCTATAATTGTCCAACCCAAAGGAGACCACAGCTGTGTTTGAGATAAAGTTAGTGGTAATAAGCCTAATATAGTAGTTGATGTAGTCAGTACAATAGGAGTAAACCTACGCTGACATGCCTGGATGAGCGCTTCTTTTTTTCGCATCCCTTTTTCTATCAGTTGGTTAGTATAGTCCACCAAAATGATAGAATTATTCACGACTATTCCAACGAGACTGATAAAACCTACAAATGCAAAGAAGGAAAAAGACCAACCCGTAAGGAACAAGGCAATAAAAGAACCTGTCAATGCAAGGGGAATGGCTGAAAAAACAACCAGCGGCTGAGTAAAAGATCTAAATTGAAGTACCAATACAGCAAAGATACCCAACATGGCTATGATAAGAAGTGTCCCTAAATCGCCAAATGTCTTTTGCTGCTCTTCATATTCTCCTGCTACATGGTACTTATATCCATCAGGCAGGTCCCAGTCCTCAAGTTTTTCAATAATTTCCTCAGTAACCTGAGTGGTTGCATCTGGATCTACCAAATCAGCTGTAACAGCTGTATTGCGCTCAAGGTTATAATGCTGAATTTTATTTACGGCAGATTCAAATTCCATTTGTGCAACTTGTCTTAGCGGAATAGCATCTCCCTGGTAATTCGTGAAATAAACTTTGTTAATATTTTCTACCGTTGGCGCTGGTGAATAAGGCAGTCGGAGGACCAGGGGATATTCTTCTCCATCTTCTAGCGTCACTTGGTCCACGGTAATTCCCTTCAAGCCACTGCGTACAGCCTGATCAATTTCAAGAATAGAGATTCCACTCATGGCAGCACGGGCTCTATCGATTTGTACTTTTAAGTTAGTTCGATTGACCGCCAAGGGATTATTTGTATTAATAGTTCCAGGTGTATGGTTGATAATCTCTTCTAGTTCATAGGCCAGGGACTTCAAAGTATCCAGGTTCTCACCGATAATGAGTATTTCTATAGGAGCTTCAAAAGGAGGACCATTTTTAAGCTCTGAAAAGGTGATTTTCGCTGCGGGATATAAAGAAAAAGTCTTTCTTAAATTGGATAGTGTCCGATAAAATCTGGGGGGATCCCACGCTGAAAAATTTACTAATAATTGCCCATGACTCTTTTTATAGTCCTCGTTGATTCTATTGTAATAAACCATGGGATTTCCATGTCCTGAATTTGCAGAGTAACTATCTACAAAATCCATGGTATCTAATACGGATTCAACAAATGATACCGCACGATCTGTTTCCTGTATGTTACTACCATCCGGAGTATCAACCTCAATTAATAATAAGGGTTTATCTGCTGTAGGAAAAAAACTTACACCAATTGATGGAAAGAGCATGAAACTTCCTATAAATGAAAGCAAGGTAATACCTACTATGACCCAGGGTTTCTTTAATGTGAATCGCAACAGGGGGAGATAACCTCTTTCTATGGTTTGGTTGATAAATCCCTGAACAGCTCCTGAATCTGGATCTTCTTTTTTAGGTGCTTTCAACAGTTTGCTGGCAAGCATGGGGGTAAAGGTCAACGCTAAAACCAGGGAAGCAATGAGAACCAAAATAACTGTTACAGGTAGCGATCTTAAAAACTCACCAGCACCGCTGTTTAGGAGGGCCAAAGGAAAAAATGCGAGTAGGGTAGTGGCTGTGGAGCTTATGATCGCATAGCCCACTTCAGATGTTCCCGCTGCCGCCGCTTCCTCTTTACTATATCCTTCATGTAAGAATCGGGATATATTTTCAATGACCACTATCCCATTGTCTACCAATAAGCCCAAAGCAATGACAAGTGAAGCAATAGATATTTGCTGAATCGTATATCCACTAAAGTTGAGCGCTCCTGTAGCTAATATTATAGACAAAGGGATTACGATCATGATGATCAAAGATGGTCTAAATCCTAGAAATATAAATATGACAATTCCTACGAGTATTACTCCTTGAAGAAGATTAATAAAAAATCCGGATATTCTCTCCTCTACCGCTGAAGCTTGCTCAAATGTAGAGGCTAATTCAATATTAGGAGGGAGTGTCTTTCTAAATTCGTTAGCAGCAACTGCTAATCTTTTGCCCAGTTGTACAATATTTTCTCCGGGCTTTTGCTTTAGGGTAATCCAGATACTCTTTTGGCCTTTGTATCTTGCCATCCAACGTATATCCTCATAGTCCATATATATATCCGCAATATCATGTAAGTAAACAATATGGGACTGCTGAGATCTGATGATTGTATTGCCAATTTCTTCTAGCGTTTTATAACCTCCGCTGGAAATAATATTGAATGACTTTACTCCCGATGAAATATCACCTCCTGGGATGTTAGCATTATTTGATTGTAAAGTACCCATCACTTCACTGAGAGAGATATTAAGCTGGGCCATTTTAGGAAAATTCAACGCAACTCGTACTTCTTGTTCGGGGAAAGCAGATATGGAAGCCTGCTTTATTCCTTGAACACCCTCAAGTTCCTTTTCAAAAGTCTCCGCATGCGCTTCTAACACTTGATAAGATGCATCAGGTGAGACCAATGCGAATTGTTGAATAATTACTCGTTCTATGGGCTTAAATTGCTGAAAGTCGATGCTGTATATGCCAATGGGTAAATCATCTCTCACCGTATTCACTGCTGCTACGAGTTCATCATATTTTTCGTCAGCATCTATCCCAAACTCTGCCTCAACTACAATCGTAGCTAGTCCTTCTTCAATATCTGTTTCAATTTTATCTATCTCATCTATCTCGTCTATTACTTCTTCAATAGGATCAACTACTAGCTCTTCCAGATCCTCGGGATCAGTTCCAGGATATACTATGATGATGGTGTATACAGGAAAGTCAGGATTGGGATCCTCGCTCCTTGGCATATTTAAATAGGAACTGATTCCTACAAATAAACCCAGTACAATCAGTATGATTACAAATTGATAATTTCGTATAGCTAATTGTGGAAGTTTCATAATATTCAAATTATCTGGGAGAAAGTGAAGTGATTGATGGATTGGGAGAAGGTTGTTGCTCAAGTATGGTAAATTTTACCCCTTCGCTTAAATAGGGAGCCCCTTCAGTAATTACCTGTTTAGCTGCATTCCAATCCTTTTGAAGGACTGTAAAGTAATCGTCTCCTATGTATTGAGGGGGGATAGCAATAAGTCTTGCTACAGCTGAGTCTTCATCGGGAACAAATACTTTAACTTCTTGTCTGCTACCTTCAATCAGTGCACTCATGGGTACTTTATAATAGGGTTGCTGGGACGAGGGAAAAATTTCTACCGATCCTACAAATCCGTTTTTTAAGTCGAAGGTAGTGGGAGAAAGTGTGAGTTCTATTCCAAATACGCCAGTTGCAGGATCTGCCGCTTGTCCAATTTCTGAAACCCTTGCCTGGAAGGACGTATCGGGATATGCATCTATATAAATACTTGCTGAGTCTCCCAAATGTATTTTCACTATGTCTCTATCTGCAAGACCTACTGACAGTTGATAAGCGCCTTGTGATTGGGTGGCCCCTAAGGCATAAACGGGTACACCTGCTGAAACCAGTTCGCTGGGTTCAGTAAATTTTCGGAGTATCTTACCTGAAGAAGGAGACAGTATACGAGCATATTGTTGATTGAATTGTGCAATTTCTACATCGGACTTTGCTACCTCATAGGCAGTTTGCGCATTTTGTAACTGTTCGAGGGTGATGACAGTATCTGCCTGTAACCTTTGTGCTCGCTCGAGGTCTCTCAAAGCCTTATCTCTGGCTTGGGTTGCTTTGGTAACCTGAGCATCAATTTCCTCCAATTTGAGCGTTGCCAATAATTGACCTTTAGAAACGCTTTGCCCTTCATTTACATACATACGATGAATGATTCCTCCAATCTTGAATGAGAGACGTATTTCTGAAGTTGTTTCTATTAGGCCTGTCGCATGAATAGGGATAGGGCTGGTTTCTGCAATGAGTTCTTTCACATATACCTTAGGAATAGTATCCTGTTCGGAATTTTCTTCCTGATAGGTAGGTTTACACGCAATGAAAGCAACCATACAGATAATACAAATACTGTATAAGGAAATATTAGTTAAGTACATGACGATATGTTGTGTTAGAAATGGATTTAATTTTTGATGAAAAGAATATTATTGCAAACCTGTTGCGTATGCTATCTGTGCCTGCTGTATGAGATATTGATAGGTATCTACAGAAGTTTCTAATTGTGCCTGTGTGAGCTTCGTTCTTGCGTCTGTAAGTTCCAGGTAGCTAGCCTGATCCTCCTGGTATTTTTTCTGGATAATCCGAAACACATCGGTTGCATATTGTTCTTTGTCCTGAGATGCGCGTACCGCAGACCTTGCCGCCTCTAGCTGATAATAAGCTTCTTCAACTTCCAATCTAATTTGATTCTTAAGAAGTTCCGATTGATTGAGCAAAGATTGCTGTTGGATTTGGGCATTGCGAATTTGGGCTTTTCTTTGAAAACCATTGAAAATATTCCAGGAAAGTGAAAACTGGGCTAACCAGAAATCTTGATTCTCGTCAAATGTATAGTCAAAGCCTTGATAACCAACATCCAGTACGGCATTAACTTGGGGTAATTTAAGGCGTTTACTTCGTTGGACATTATATTGACTGGCGTCGATTGCATGATCTAGCTGGCGTATCTCTCTTCGCTGATTTATAGCCTGATTTTGTAAAATATCCACCTTTTCAAGTCCATTAGGTCTAAAGTTGACCGTGCTCACCTCGATATCGGTATCCAGTGGTTTATTGAGAAGAAAGTTAAAATAAGCTTGCGCTACCTGATGATTTTTTTGGGCAGTGGATTCATCCCTGCTGAGTTGACTAAGTTCAAATTGTGCATTTGAAATTACATCGTAGGTAGCTTTATCATTATCCACTAAACGCTGATTTACACGTAGGATTTCTTTCAGCAGCAAACGTGTTTCACGATAGATATCCAATGCTTCCAATGATTGTAGATATTGGTAATAAGCAGTTTTTATTTCTTTAACTAGCTGATTCTCGTAAGCCTGTCGCTTTTCCCGCTCAGATAAGGAAAGTGCTTCTTTGGCTTTGCGGTTGAAATATATATCTGTATTAAATAGAGGCTGTATAATTCTGATTTTCGTTTCATGGAAATTGTCAGGGAGAAATTGTTCATTGACATTTTGGAGATCAGTGGGAAATTGTTGCTCTCCAGTAAGCCCATTAAGTGTTTGATATACAGGGTTGAATAGATCTCCTATTGGAAAATCAATGGTACGTCCCCCTCCAGCTAAGGTATATGAAGCCTGAAAGGATACATTGGGGAAAAACAAGCCTCTGGCTTCGCGAAGTGCTTCCAGGCTCGCATCATAATCGAGGGTTCTGGATTGAAGCATGAGATTTGACTCCAAACCTTCCCTAATATATCGGTCGAGGGGCGATTCTTGTGCCTCCATGCGAAAAGGTAATATACATACTCCCAAAAAGTATATATATGTTGTGAGCATGTGAGTGAATGAGTTCATGATATTTATTTACAGGTTTTATTTATTGAACAGTGTTTACTGAAGAGGCAAAAAAATTATTTGAACATGTCTGTCATATGATCTATTGCCTGCATAATGAGTGTCTGTCGATGTTCATCTGGATACATTCTCAACCTATCCCTAACTGCTAGAGATGCCAGACCATGTACAAATGACCAGATTCCTAATGTAATGGCATGTATATTTTTATCTTGAAAGTGTCCTTGTTGGATGCATTCCTGAATGGTTTCCTCCAGACATCTATAAGCTTTCATACCACAATCCCAACTTTCTGTTACCTGTATACACTGCATAGGTGCTTTGAGAATAAACATAAGATCATAGTATTCCGGGTTTTCCAATGCAAACTCGACGTATGTAATACCCATATGTCTCAGCCTTTCCATGGGATCAGGAATAACCTCATTTGCTTTAAGCTTTTTGTGAAATACCGTAAATGCTTCATCATGTATGGCATAGAATATTTCATCAATGCTCTTGAAGTAATTGTAGATAGTTGCTGGACTGTAGGAAATAGCAGATGCGATGTTTCGGATGGAAACAGCTTCATATCCCATTTCTGAAAACATTTTTCTGGCTGCAAGAATAATTTTCTCACGCATTTCAGCCTTTTCTCGTTCCTTACGAGCCTGAATTTTCTCTTTTATTGACTGTTTTTGATCCATAGATAATATTTACTACGCAAATATAGTGAACAGTGTTTATAAATCAAACAATATTTGTTTTTTGTGAAAACGCTGTGTCATTTAGGGTTTAATCAAATGTAAACGTTATAAAGGTGAAGCTATATTGGGATTGTACTCTATATATAGGATGTAGTATATTTATGACAAAACTCACATTAACTTTTTGATGGGGGATACGTTTGAAGATTAAAAACATATTAGATTTTCCTAATTTAATTTTATGAAACAGCTTATAAATATTTTTCTTGTAATCGGCCTATTTTTATTCGTTGGAGGGTGTGATGAAAATAGTGGCGATACACCTGAACCCGTAGATGAAGGAACAGGTATATTTGAATTGAATATTACGACCCGAGTGAGTGGGGAGAGCTTTGTTCCCGAAGTTGTATATAAAAATATTCAGGGTAGATCTTATTTCATCAACAGATTCGATATGTACATTTCCAATGTTACGCTGATAGATGAGATGGGTAATGAAGAGGTATTATCCACCGTAGAGTTGTTCGATCTTACTAATCCAGGATTGACAAAGATCGCTCATGGTGAAGGAACATTTGTGCAATATGAAGTTCCCGCAAAAAAATATCAAGGGGTAAAATTTTCCATTGGAGTCCCTGACTCGTTGAATCATGCAGATCCGTCAGATTTCCCCCCGGATCATCCACTCAATACATTATCTACCATGCATTGGAGTTGGGCGACGGGCTATAGGTTTATGGTAATAGAAGGAAAGATAGACTCCAGTGTTACAGCTGATGGTAATTCTTTTGATAGAGACCTGGTTTATCATACGGGATTAGATACTTTATATCGGGAATTATCTTTTACAAAAGATGAACATAGCTTTACCGTACCAAAAGATGAAGAATTACAATTTATCGTCGAGCTGGATCTCAATCGTTTATTCTACACAGAATCCGACACAATAGACATGGTCAACGAAAACATCACACATACCATGCCTCCTGGCTCTAAGGAATATAGACTCGCTGAAAAAATTACTAATAACCTGGTAGAAGAAGCCATATTCAAGGTGCCATTTTAATGTAATAAATAATATATTTACTCCTTAATATGTATATAAATAGGATTCAGAAAGTTGGAGCATTGACACTTTTGTTAGGCACATTGATGCTTGTACTGGTTATATGGGGTTGTGATGAGGAAAATGTAGACCCCTTGGAAGAAGAGTATTCAATCAATGTACCCGATCATTTCCCAGATCCCGATTTGTATATTCCCGAAAATAATCCTTTAACAGAGGGTAAGGTTAAACTGGGAAAAATGTTATTTTTTGATTCGATGCTGTCCAGGGATTCCTCCATATCTTGCGCATCATGTCATCTTCCTGAGCATGGGTTTTCAGATCCCAGACGGTTTAGCCTTGGAGTAGAAGGGACTATAGGTAGAAGACAATCACCTGCACTTATAAATGTAGTATACGGACAAAATTTCTTTTGGCATGGAAGTGTTTCTTCCCTGGAACGGCAAATACTATCTCCTTTGGAAAGCGAATTGGAGATGGATAATACCATGGCAGAGGTTATTCGAAGATTGGAAGCCAACCCTGAATATCTACAGCAATTTGAGGAGGTATTTGGTGAAGGTCCTACTCCCAATCATGTTACAGATGCAATTGCCAGTTTTGAAAGGACATTGATAAGTGCCAATGCTCCCTATGATCAATACCTGGCAGGGGATTCTACAGCGCTCTCACCTTCTCAGGTAAGAGGAATGAATTTGTTTTTTGGGGAAAAAGCTGAGTGTTTCCATTGTCATGGAGGCTTTAATTTTACTTTTGAAGAATTCCTCAACAATGGGTTATACGAGTCTTATCAGGATCAGGGACGGTATGAAATCACTGGAAGAGAATCAGATATAGGTAAATTTAAAGTACCAACGCTGAGAAACATTGCTTTTACATTTCCTTATATGCACGATGGCAGCATTTCTACATTAGAACAAGTAATTGATCACTATGCAAGTGGTGGGGCTAATCATCCCAATAAAAGCGGATTAGTAAGAAGATTTATCCTGTCCGACGAAGAAAAACAGGATCTGGTAAATTTCCTTCGTGCGCTGAGCGATGAAGCGTTCATCTCTAATCCGGCATTTCAGCCTTGACACTGCGTGTTACAATTTCTGCTACGCTTTTTTAAACATGTTTTTCCTTTTCGTGAACTATTCCATAAAATTGATAAATTTTGTTTGGGATAGTACAGAATATTTCATTAATTTAATGTTAATTGATTGTTAGCATTATACTAATTATGAGTGTCGGGTTAGTTTGTCAAGTCCTGGGAAACTTTGGACAGAGTATTTATTGTGTATTTTCTCGGTAAGCTACTGCTTTCTGTTAATCTGAGAACACTCCCAAGTAGTTCTTTCAGATGCTTTACGCATGGAGATATAAACTGATCTTTTTCTCATCTATGGAGTGACAACAACCTGTTGGTTGATAACCTTAAATGAAGAACCTGAAGCGTATGAATTGGGAGAAATTACTTTGCATTGCGTTAGTCTGTATGAGTTTGAGCCTTTGCGCACAACAACATGCAGTTAGTAACATTAACGAGGAAGTTCCTGGCCTTTTTGACTACATACCCGTAGATGAGTCCCCTAGAGCATTGAATTTTGCTGAAGTGAGGAAGATCGTAGGGTATCCTCCTGCTGCTATGAGTGCTGGAATCGAAGGCAAGGTATTGTGCAGGGTGCTTATTGATAAAGAGGGGCATTATATACAGCATAAAATCACCAGGGCGGATCATCCCGAGCTAGGAAAAGCTGTAGATCCTCATATTCATTTGCTAAAATTTACCCCTGCAGTGAGTGATAACCACCCCATTGTTTATTGGGCAAACGTAAAATTTGATTTTAAATCCGAGACCCAGCACTATGAATTTGCCAAACACCAAAGCTTGCATGCAGTTTCCAAAGATCTCAAGAATGCAGAAGATCGTGCTCGTTTCTTTCTCAGGGAAGGAAAGATCGCATTGAAACATTACAACTATCAATCTGCTTCCAGGTTATTGACACAAACACTTGCTGTATGTGATGCCAAATCTGCCAAAGAAAAGTATTTGCTCATGAAATTTGATGCATATAGTGAAAGGAGTAAAGCTTTTATGGAACTCAATTATCATGAGGATGCGTTAAAGGACCTTACATTAGCTATAGGGATGGCACGGTCAGATTTAGACCATAGGCATGAGATCCGCAATTTATTACCTTATTTATATCACAGAAGAGCGTCTTATTATCTTAGGTTAGACCAGGCCCTTCAAGCACTCGAAGATCTACAGTGGATCGATAAATTTTATCCTTGTAAGATTCCTTTTGCAAAAGCTCAGTTGGCAGAGTTGATGTTGGAAATAGGGGA
>CAZZEC010000166.1:0-11483 GCA_964652565.1 uncultured Bacteroidia bacterium | reverse complement strand
TACTCAAAGATACATAAAGAAAACAGGGGGAAATATATAGTAGACGACAGACGACAGACGACAGACGACAGACGACAGACGACAGACCACAGACGACAGACCACAGACGACAGACCACAGACCACAGACGACGGACCACAGAGAGGACGACGGACGACAAATGATAGACTGACTAATCCTGAATTCTTTTCACCTGCGCGCCAATACTTGTGAGTCGCGCTTCTATATTCTGATATCCTCTATCGATCTGCTCGATGTTGTAGATTTTGGAAGTTCCTTCGGCAGAAAGTGCTGCAATAAGTAGTGATACACCTGCCCGGATATCCGGACTACTCATTGATATTCCTCTTAGCGCCTGACTACGGGCGAGTCCTATGACAGTGGCTCTATGCGGGTCGCAGAGTATTATTTGCGCGCCCATATCTATGAGTTTGTCCACGAAAAATAACCTACTTTCAAACATTTTTTGATGGATGAGTACCGAGCCTTTACACTGGGTAGCAAGTACGAGTACAATGCTCAGCAGATCGGGCGTAAATCCAGGCCAGGGGTGGTCAGATACGGTCATCAAACTCCCATCAATGAAGGTCTCAATCTCACATACTTCCTGTTCCAGCACCACGATATCATTGCCCTGGATATCCAGCTTTACTCCCATTCGCCTAAAAATTTCCGGGATAATACCCAGGTATTTTACATCCGCATCTTTGATACGAATCCCGCTTTGCGTCATAGCAGCCATACCGATAAAACTTCCCACCTCGATCATGTCAGCTAATAAGCGATGCGTGGTTCCCGCGAGCGACTCGACTCCCTGTATGGAAACCAGGTTGCTTCCTATCCCCTGAATGCGAGCCCCCATGCTATTCAACATTTTACATAACTGCTGGATATAGGGTTCGCAAGCCGCATGGTAAATGGTGGTGGTACCCTCTGCTAAAGCTGCAGCCATGATAATGTTGGCAGTTCCCGTCACTGAAGCTTCATCCAGGTGCATGTATACTCCCTTTAATCTTCCGGGAGCTCTTACTTCAAAAATTCCTTCTTTTTCATTGTAGTGAAAAGTAGCCCCCAACTGTTGGAAGCCCCAGAAGTGGGTATCCAGCCTCCGACGACCGATTTTATCTCCCCCTGGACGCGAGATATAGGCTTTCCCATAGCGAGCAAGCAACGGCCCCACCAGCATGATAGAGCCCCTGAGCTTTCGGGCCTTCTCCCAAAATTTTTGTGTCTGGATATATTCCAGGTCTATATCTTTTGCACAGAATGTGTAGGTATCACTGGATTTTCGTTCTACATCTACTCCCATATCCTTGAGGATATCTATGAGACGATTGACATCAACGATATCCGGGATATTACTGATAGTCACTTCGTTTTCTGTTAGCGTAGTGGCACAGAGAATCTGTAGGGCTTCATTTTTTGCGCCCTGAGGGGTAATTTCACCTTGCAATTGAATTCCCCCTTCAACTTCGAAATGAGACATGTTAGAAAATGGGTTTTGAGATGAATATCTTATTCGATAAAAAGAATATGACGAAAACCTGGAAACTGAAGGATTTAGTGTTTTTTCTTTCTTCCCTTTCTTCCACCTCTTTTCCCGCTATGAGACCCATTACTTCTTGAGGAAGAGCTTTTGGATGTTGTAATTTTGTGTATGGTAAGTTCATCTCCCGAGATTTTCAGTCTTCCGTTAGAAATCTCGTTGATGTGTTCGGCAATCACTGCTTCAGGCGTTGTCTCGCGATCTATATTCCACAGGAATTGCTTCATCGTATTGGCGATGAGGTTGACAAATTTCTTCTTTGATTCACCCTCTTCCATATCGCATGCTGCTTCTACCATGAGATCAATATTATGTCCATATTGTCTAAAAGCAGGTCTTCCCGAATAATAATCCATCCTGTTTTCCTTGTTGGGAGCAATAATAGATTCATCTGGCATGGGGAAGGGGGAATCCACATCGAGTTCAAAATCGCTGATCACAAACAAGTGATCCCATAATTTTTGCTTATAATCCGGAAATTCTTTGAGCTGTGGCTGGAGATTACTCATTATGGCAACTATTTCGTTTGCCATTTCTGTCCGCTTATCTTTATCTTCTACGGTCTTGAGGTACTCGACCATGGATTGTATATTCCTTCCGTACTCTCTCAATTTAAGCGGTGTGTCAGAAATTTTATATTTCATATAAATAATTTATAAACAGATAATATCTATTTAGCTTGCTATTTGGGGAAGCTGTCTAATAATAAAATTCTTGTTGTAAATAATGACTTAGCAGCTAACAGGTGTGAAAAGCTTTGGCAAATATAATCAATTACATTCAGGCTACCATATAATTTTCAACAATTTATTTCATCTTATGACATACACAATAGGCCTTCTACATTTTGTTTTATGCAATAAAATTTGCTTATTTTGCAATAGTAGGGCGTGAATAATTGCGATAAGGGCCGTTTATGCAATAATGGTGTCATACTGTAACCTGCGTTGTAATCGATCGTAAACGGCAATATAATAGTAAGTAATAATGTTTAAGATGAGGTTGGGTAATTCTAACCCTCATAATTTTTATATTTTTTAACAGATTATTTGAATTCATGAATAAATTTCTCAATACCGACTATTTTACATCCTGTCCCAAACAGGTGGTATTGAGGTTTTTTTCATTCTATTAAAAATTAAATGACCATAGACTTTTCCAAGGACTCTTTTCAGAGTGATTCCCTTGGTGAAGGCAGATGTTTCACCTTAAGAAAGATGTATCATGAGTGAAGTGACCTATTTAACACAGGAGGGATTTCAAAAGTTGCGAAATGAACTCCAGGAATTGAAAGGCAAGGGTCGCCAGGAGATTGCCAAACAGATTCAAAAAGCCCGTGAAATGGGTGATTTGAGCGAAAATGCAGAATATGATGCCGCAAAAGACGCTCAAGGCTTGCTCGAACTAAAAATATCTAAGTTAGAATCTATTATCGCTAGTGCGAGAGTGATAGAGGAAAGCGATCTGGATACTAGTAAAGCATATATTTTGTCTACCGTAAGGCTTAAAAATCTTAAGAATAAGAAAGAGATGAAGTATACGTTGGTAGCTGAACAGGAAGCCAATCTTAAGCAAGGCAAGATCTCTGTTAAATCTCCTGTGGGGAAGGCTATCTTAGGGAAATCTATTGGAGATGTTGTAGATATCAAAGTACCTGCTGGAAATATGCAGTTTGAGGTACTGGATATTACACGTGAATTATCCGCTTAATCGATAAACCCATATCTTAAGTACCCAATGCGTTGATACACATTGGGTATTTTTGATTATTAATCTTTTTCTTATGCCTTCTATTTTCACCAAAATTGTCAAAGGAGAAATCCCTAGTTACAAAGTAGCTGAGACAGAAGATTTTCTTGCCTTCCTGGATATACAGCCTCTAGCCAAAGGGCATACCCTTGCCATTCCCAAAAAAGAAATTGACTATATATTTGATCTCCCAGATGATTTATTCATCGGGCTCCAGATTTTTGCGCGAAAAGTAGCCGCAGCGATCGAACGCACAGTGCCATGCGAACGAATAGGTACTGCAGTCATTGGACTAGAAGTGCCTCATGCCCACATTCATTTAGTTCCAATTAATAGTATCAGAGACCTGAATTTTGAAAACCCTAAGTTGAGTTTTCCCAACGATGAAATGGATCAGTTAGCCAGAGAGATCAGGAATAATTTGTAGGTTAGACGGTGGAGGGTTAGTTAGACCATAGATGACGGACGACGGACGGTAGATAAGACCACAGACGGTAGATAAGACCACAGACGATAGACGACGGACGGTAGATAAGACCACTGTAGGAATTGGTGGAAGCCAATTCTGCCCTAGGGCACATAAAAACGACGGACGGTAGATAAGACCACAGACGATAGACGACGGACGGTAGATAAGACCACTGTAGGAATTGGTGGAAGCCAATTCTGCCCTAGGGCACATAAAAACGACGGACGGTAGATAAGACCACAGACGATAGACGACGGACAACAGTTGTTCAAAACCACTACATAGTGGTTAGCTTTTACCATAATACAATACAGCAATTATCACCATACTACAATTTAACCATACAATAATACAATTGTATGACAATACCGCAATTTAACCATACAACAATACAACAAACCCTCAATTCAACCATTCTCAAAATTCCACAATGACGCAACTTATCCCTGAACAGGCTGTGCCGAATATCTATCCAGAGATGTTAGCCAGGACCCAAACCATGGGTTTCACCATGTCATCGGATATACACGTGTGTTCACTGCTACGTGCATGTGTCTCTTCCAAGCGTAAGGGTCGTTTTCTGGAACTCGGTACAGGTACTGGACTGGCATTAGCCTGGATGGTTGACGGTATGGATTCCGCTTCCCGAATAATATCTATAGATAATGATCCTCAGCCACTTATCATAGCACAGGAATCGTTGGGAAGGGATCAAAGGGTTGATATCGTCTGTGCGGATGGTTCTGAATGGTTAATGAAATATGATGGCCCCCCTTTTGATCTCATTTTTGCGGATGCATGGCCAGGTAAATATAGTGAACTCAATGAAACCTTGGCATTACTACACCCCGGAGGGATATATGTGATAGATGACATGCTTCCACAGCCTAACTGGCCAGAAGGACATGCCGAAAAGGCAGAACAATTAATGCACGATTTGTCTCAACGGACAGATCTCTTCTTAACCACCCTTGCGTGGTCTACAGGTGTTATCCTGGGAATTAAGCAATAGATATATTCTTGAGCTGATGACAGAAAGGAGTATTTAGGGTTTCCTTTTTTTCCGAATTCTTTCAGGGTGCTGGTTGACGAATGAAGACCAGTTATTATGCGTCTTTGAAGCTCCGGAAATCGCTGACTTGGACTGGTAAAAATGACATACAGCAACTGCTAATCCATCTGTCGCATCGAGGAAATTTTCAGTCATCTCAAATTCGAGGACAGATTCTAGCATTTTACAGATTTGCATTTTGCTAGCTGTCCCACTGCCAGTGACTGCCATTTTCACTTTAAGGGGTGCATATTCAAAAATCTCCAGATTATGTACTAATCCCGCAGCCATAGCTACTCCCTGCGCTCTTCCCAATTTTAGCATCGCTTGAACATTTTTACCATGAAAAGGGGCTTCCAGCGCAACTTCTGTGGGCTTATACTCCTTGATTAAGGTATTAACCCGATCAAAGATCTTTTTTAGCTTCACGGGATGTGGGACTTGTTGCTTCCCTAAAAGAATCGTGCCATACGTCATCAGTTGCATACGTTTCCCCTGACACGCAATCAATCCGTACCCCGTTACACTCGTTCCTGGATCTATTCCCAAAATTATTCGTTGTGGTGTCATATTTATTACTTACCATTCTTCCTCTATTAATTCTTCTCCATGGATGAGTTTCCAGAGCTTATCCTTTAATGTATCCAATCCTTTTTGGGTAATCGATGAAATGAATACATAATCAATTCCTTCTGGCAATACTTTCTCCATTTCAAGTTGCAGTTCTCCATCAATCATATCACTCTTGGAAAGTACTAAGAGTCTGGGTTTATGGAGCAGGTCTTTATTATATGATTTCACTTCTCCCAACAATATATCATATTCCTTTTCTATATTATCTGCATCAACCGGGATCATGAATACCAATACACTGTTTCGTTCAATGTGCCTCAAAAACTGTAACCCTAATCCTTTTCCTTCATGCGCTCCTTCAATAATCCCGGGAATATCAGCCATGACAAAAGACTGATATCCCTTATATCTTACAATACCCAAATTAGGAACAAGGGTAGTGAATGCATAATCTGCAATTTTGGGCTTTGCCTCACTTAGAACCGATAGCAGGGTAGATTTTCCTGCATTGGGGAATCCCACTAATCCCACATCTGCCAATACTTTTAATTCTAGGATAATGGCTAATTCGCGCGCCTCTTCTCCGGGAGTAGCATAATCTGGTGCTTGATTTGTGGATGATTTAAAAGAAGCGTTTCCTCTCCCTCCCTTTCCTCCTTTTAATATTACTATTTCATCATCTTTTTCAACAATTTCTCCCAGTACTTCTTGTGTTTCAGAATCCTTAATAACCGTTCCCAGCGGCACTTCTAATATTTCATCCTGTCCTGTTTTTCCTGTTTTATTGCTTCCCTCTCCACTTTTTCCTGCTTCTGCCTTGATAAATTTCCTGTATCTCAAGTCAAGTAAGGTCCACAATTGCGGGTTCCCTCTTAAGATAATACTTCCTCCATCGCCCCCATCTCCACCATCGGGACCACCTTTGGGAACATATTTTTCTCTTCGCCAGGAAACTACACCATTTCCTCCTTTCCCACTCGTTACATGAATAATTACATGATCAATAAAAGATGAAGTCATATATCATGCCTCCTGCTCCGCCAGATAAGAATCCAGTATTTCTGTTAATCTAATGTGAATTTCTGCAATAGAACCTACGCCGTTCACTTCGTAGAGTTTGTCCTGCTCGCCATAAAATTTTGCTACAGGAAGTGTTTTTTCCTCGTATTCTTTGATCCTTCTTTTGATTGTTTCTTCATTATCATCCGTACGTCCTTTCTGTCTCCCTCTTTCCAGCAAGCGCTTCACCAATTCTTCTTCATGAACAACCAGGCT
Source organism: uncultured Bacteroidia bacterium (assembly GCA_964652565.1). GTDB lineage: Bacteria > Bacteroidota > Bacteroidia > J057 > J057 > JBCCTX01. Next base: position 4,820 of record CAZZEC010000166.1, on the reverse strand, counting down.
AGCCATACAAGTGATAGACATTCCTTGTTCTCCCATCAGTATATCCAATGCTTCTGCCTGTTCAACAGTCCTGGGAAATCCATCAAAAATAAAGCCATTAGCTTGTGTATTTTGCGCCAGATGATTTCGTATTAATTCAATGACAATTTCATCACTGACTAGTTTTCCCTGCTCCATTAAAGACTTTACCTCTAGTCCCAGTTTTGATCCAGAGGCAATTTCCGCCCGTAGCATATTACCCGTAGAAAGATGTATAAGCTGATATTTTTTGACAATCAGCTCAGATTGTGTTCCCTTACCAGCACCAGGAGGTCCAAAAAGTACAAGATTCAGCATATAAATATTTTTGATTATAAACACTAGCAGGCATCGCATCGTAAAGATCTGTAGAGATATTTACATTTATGCCTACGAGCCAAGCTCTAAATTAAACAATATCTTCGTGTATGAAAATTGAGGGTATGATATTTTGGCGTAGCCTGAAATCCATACTACCTCATTCTCTGGATAATATGACTTTTTGTACCTTCTGATTATCTCCATACAACCAATGGATAACATATACTCCTGACTCTAAAAAAGAAGGAATGTTCCAGGAATGCTCCCAGGATCCGATTGTTCCCACCCCATTGAAAATACTCGCAATAGTCCTGCCCCTCAGGTCTACCAGTTGTACTTGTAGAGGTACTGGACGAGGAAACCAGGCTTTCACTGTAATCGCTTCTTCTGCTGGATTGGGATGTACCGGAAAAATCGTATAAGAATTCGGGGAAAGGACTGGAGGCACAGGATCGAGCACACACACGACAATTTCTCGTGAAAAAGTACTTCTGCCTTGAAAATTACTCACTTCCAAGGTTACGTTGTAAACACCCGGAGTTTCATACTTGATCAATGGATCGGGTTCAGTAGAAGTCATCCCGTTGCCAAAGTCCCATGCCCACTCAAAGGGGTCATTTTCAGATTGATCGTAAAATTGTAATTGATTACTACATCCATCTGTCTGCAAAAATGAAAAAGTAAATAACGCCTGAGGTGCATCAAAAGGAACTTTGCATACAGGTGAATATGTAAGTGATTTTCTTCTTGGGGACCTTAGCAGAACGGTTCTCATTCTCGTTTTCTGGCATTGAGTAAATATATTTTGGCAAGAACCTACCGTAAGATCCATGTAATTCTCAATCATATCGAGTGAACCACAAGTGGTCTTGCCTACATCACAAAAAAGGGTAGGTCCATCAGAAAAAGGCGTATCATCGCATCCATCATCAACTTCGCAATCATTTGAGTTACCCCATGTATGATTGAGCCCTAAAAAGTGCCCCATTTCGTGCGTTACTGTTCTTCCAGAATTCTGGGCAAATTTTCCCCATTCTTCCAGATCAATGACGATCCCATCCGTACTATCTACCCCATTTACTACATCCAACCCTACTAATCCCGAACTATCAGGAAATTGGGCCAGCCCACGAAAATCCTCCAAATCCAACACCCAGATATTTACATATCTTTGGGGATCCCATATTGTCTGAGGTTTTATCAAGGAGTCAATATAAGAAGTCGTATAGGGGGGTGATGTCCAGTTCCTATCCAAGGCATTAATGCGATGGATACCTGGTTCCTCCATGGGAAGCCCTTCTGGGTCCAATTGAGCCAGACAAAATTCGATTTCCGTATCTGCTCCACTGGGATGATCATTAAAACCAAAGGTTCCTGGTATCCTGCGAAAATCTTCTTGTAATACTTCCAACTGTGAAAACACACTGCTTTCAGGAAGGTTGTCATCCTTGCCTATCTCACTTCCTTGATGAATGATATGAATAATCACAGGAAGTGTAGCTATATTATCCAATGAATCTAGCGAAACATGGTTCCCTGCTCGCAGCGAGACAGGAAAAGGACCCATTGGGTTAGCAGTAGCGCATACTCTTTGTTCGAGATCACGCCTCATTTGAGCAAACAGTACCCCGTTGAGGCATATAAGGCCCAGCAAAAGATATTTTCTTAGATTGAATCTCAGCATGATGTACGCTACAAGACTAAAACGAAAGGAATTTACAAATAAGCCCGTATTAGAGCAACCCTCTCACCGACATGATATGTGAAAGATGATGTGCGTATGTAAAAAAATATGGATTAGGTATCGATTCCCATGTAAGGGATAGTTATCATTCAATCTTCATATGAAGTCGTTCCCATTCCCGATAAATACCATTACTTCTTTGAGCCACATCACTTAAGTAATCAGCAATCTTTTGTATGTTCTGTAAGTGATTGTACTCAAGTCTCGATATGGTTAATTCATAGGGATAGTCTTGAGCAGTAGCAGAAAACTTTTCCCTGGAGATAGAAAACTGATCATTTTCTATCTTTTGAATAAATAAGCTCCTATCTGCTGTTGTCGGAAATATGAGATGGTGTTCAATTTCCTGCGGAAAGGCAGCATTAGCTTTCAATTGTAGGTGTGTTTCCTTGTTGGTAGAAATTCCCTGAATCAATTGAGGATGTAAATGCGACCGAAAAAAGCGCCAGTCATCATCGGTTAATTCTCCCAAACTATACCTGTAAGAAGGGTGCGCATACATACACACCTTAATGAGCTCGGTAATATCTGGATGAGGAGGTAAATAGAAGTAGAGAGACCTTCGTCCATTTCCCGTACATCTTACGGCAAACAAGCCATTCATATCGACTGTCATTAACCTCACAATATCCTCTTCAATTTCCTTGATCTCATCGACCTCATTCGGATGCACCCTTCCTTCTCTGTCGGGGTTATTCAGTCTGATAAAAAGGTATACCAATTGAGAATGCGCCATAAGGGGAAGCTTGTCAATTAATGATAAATTGAGCTTCACAGACGCAGGTTTACCTGCAAGTGTACAAAAATAAAAATCCCACGAACGATTCTCTTGCATTTCTTTCTTCTAGAAGAAATTTTTTAGATAAGGCGAAAATTAACAGATATTGTTGTACTCAAAAGTTTAGAAAGACTCACCCGTCAAAGTTGAAGCAAATACAGTCATATTAGCCTATTATTTGGTTTTTTGTTAACTTTTAGAGCATTCAAGATCAAAAGCTTATATTATTAGCAGAAGCACTAACTTTATTGGATGAATTATATATCACGCACGCTCATTCTGGCTGTAATAGCCATTTTTTTAGGGGGATGTACACCTACCCCGACCTATGATATTGTCATTGTGAACGGCAATATATTTGATGGTAGCGGTTCTGCTCCTTTTCAGGGTAGTATAGGTATCAACGACGACAGCATTGCTTATGTGGGTACTTCGCATCGCATTGTGGGAGACGTAGTGATAGACGCTTCTGGTATGGCTGTAAGCCCTGGATTCATCAATATGTTGAGTTGGGCTACTGAATCGTTGATACGAGACGGGCGATCGCAGAGCGATTTACGGCAGGGTGTTACCCTGGAAGTATTTGGTGAAGGAACCTCTATGGGACCTCTCAATGAAAAGATGAAGGCGCAGTACACGGAAAATCAAGGGGAATCTGGAATAGAGATTCAATGGACAACACTAGGAGAATATCTGGAATATTTGGAAGAGAAAGGCATCTCCCCCAATGTAGCCTCTTTCGTAGGAGCCACCACCCTTAGAGTACATCAAGTCGGTTATGAAGATCGTCCTCCCACAGCGGAAGAACTGGAAGTCATGAAGCAATTGGTAGATGAAGCCATGCGAGAGGGAGCATTGGGTATAGGTTCCTCCCTGATTTATACTCCTGCCTTTTTTGCTGATACAGAAGAATTGATTGAGCTATGTAAGGTTGCCGCCAAATATGATGGGATGTATATCTCTCATTTGCGAAGTGAAGGTAATCGGTTGCTGGAAGCTATGGATGAATTAATCCGCATAGCGGATGATGCTGATATTCGAGCGGAAATTTACCATTTGAAAGCGGCGGGAAGGAATAATCACCACAAACTCGACCTCGCCATACGGAAGATAGATTCTGCCAGACTGGCAGGTCTGGAAATTACCACGGACATGTATAATTATGTGGCAGGAGCTACCGGATTAGATGCCAGTATGCCTCCATGGGTGCAGGAAGGAGGCTACGAACAATGGAGGACCCGCCTCAGAAACCCTTCTATTCGCGCCAGGGTCATTGAGGAGATGAAAAGTGATCCCGATGATTGGGAAAATCTCTATGTAGGGGCAGACAAGGTGATTCTCAATAGCTTCAGGAATGAGGATTTGCGAAAATATACAGGAAAAACCCTTACCGAGGTAGCTGAGATGATGGGCATGAGCAAGGAAGAAGCGGCCATAGAATTAGTGATCAATGATGGAAGCCGCGTAGGAGCCGTATATTTTTTGATGAATGAAGAGAATGTCAAGAAACAGCTACAGCTTCCCTACATGAGTTTTGGCTCCGATGCTGGATCGATGGCTCCAGAAGGAGATTTCCTCAATTACAATCCCCATCCCCGTGCCTATGGGAATTTCGCCCGTCTCCTGGGAAAATACGTACGGGAAGAGCAAGTTATCCCTTTAGAAGATGCCATTTTCAAGCTCACCCATCTCTCTGCGTTGAAATTACGCATTCCCAGGCGAGGGTTACTCCAACCTGGATATTATGCAGATGTGGTGGTCTTCGATCCCGACTCGATACAGGACCATGCGACCTTTGAGGAGCCGCATCAGTACGCAACAGGTGTGGAACACGTGCTGGTGAATGGCGTGCAGGTCCTGCACGATGGGACGCATACCGGCGCCACGCCGGGGCGGGTCGTGCGAGGGCCCGGGTGGGTGGGGGAGTAGGAACACGTGGCAGCGTGTTCTCTAGTAGCG
>CAZZEC010000165.1:5538-11507 GCA_964652565.1 uncultured Bacteroidia bacterium | reverse complement strand
GATATGCGGTTTGATTATCAGCGTAATTTTGAGGCACCTACTCCAGAAGCATACGAAACACTATTACTGGATGCAATGGTAGGGAATCCTGCACTATACATGCGTGCTGATCAGGTTGAGAAAGCATGGGAGATCATCATGCCTATACTCAATTATTGGAAAGATACCCCTATGAATAATACAAATTACTATAAGGCAGGTGGCTGGGGGCCTCAGGCTGCCGAAGAATTGCTTTCTAGAGAAGACAGAGTATGGTGGAATCCTATAAACTAACAACAACACAATGATGGACATAAAGATATTCAATGAGAAAGAAAAGCTATTTCAAGAAACTGCTGATTTTATTCTCCAAGACATTCAAAAATATATAGAAGAAAAAGGCACCTGTAGTATTGGACTTGCGGGGGGCAGTACATATAGAGAAATTTATGAGATAATATCAGAGTACGAAGATGAAGTCGACTGGAAAAACGTTCATTTCTTTTGGGGAGATGAAAGAACCGTTCCCATCACGCATGAGGACAGTAATGTTGCCATGGTATATGACACGCTATTGAATGAAATCCCCGTCCCTTCGCAGAATACGCATGTTATCCATGGAGAAAAAGAACCGGAATATGCTGCAACATTATATGAACGTATCATTTCAAATCATTTTAAAGATTCCCAGGGATTAGATATTCTTTTGCTAGGGTTGGGTACTGATGGACATACGGCTTCATTGTTTCCTGATACGTCTGTTTTAGAAGAAAACGAACGCCCAGTTAGTGTTGTCTATGTACCCAAACTGAAGACATATCGCATTACCTTGACAGCTCCTTTTCTCAATAAAGCAAGTACAATTATTTTCGTAGCAATGGGTCCCGGAAAGGCAAAAGCAGTCAAAGAGGTAATAGAGGGAGAAGAAAATGTTAAAAAATATCCAGCACAGATGATCAAACCTATCCGTGGAAAAATACATTGGTTTTTAGATTCTGCAGCGGCGGAGGGATTAAAGCAACATACCTAGGGAGGGACAATAAATTAAGGAATCAAATAAAAAAGGGAAGTCTCGTAATAAGACTTCCCTTTTTGCTTATAGTAAAGATACAATTAGTTGATCAGTTTGAAGCTGAACGGAATATTAACCCAGAACTGAATGGGTTTACCACCTTGGATTGCAGGAGTAAACCTGAGGTTAGGTAATTCTTTCTCAACAGCTTTCTCTAGTACTGGGTGAACTCCGTTTAGTACGACGTGACGCGTGTAGTTGCCTTTGCGGTCCACGAGTACACGCACCACAACATTCCCTTCTATTCCAGCGTCTCTTGCTACTTGTGGATAACCTACTGCCTTTTTAATATCATTCATATTTACTGGCTTCGGTTCTTCTTCCACAACAATGAAAGCATTTACATCTGGTTCTTTTTCCACTACAACTTCAGGAATGTCATCGCCATCACCACCAATATCACCTTCAATAAATCCGATATCATCATCTCCTTCTTTATCTTCCAAACCAATTACAGGAGCTTCCTTTAATTCTTCTTGCTCTGCAATTGTTTGCTCTTCTTCAGGGTCGAGCTCTTCTTCAGGAGCTGGCTCTGGAATTTGGAAGGCTACCGTCTTTATTTGTGGTGGCGGTACCTTTGGAGGAGGCGGTGGTGGTGGTTTATCCTCATCAATAGGAGGTGGAGGAGGTAAATCCTCCATATTAATCACGACCTCAGTTGGGCCGGTGTTTCTTTCAACCTCGTCGGTTACTCCCAAGACTTTACGAATGTAGCTGGAAGCTGGTATCATAGAAAACAGGAACAATGCTATGGCTGTTGAATACAGCAATATACGAGGATATCTTTTTCTTAAGAAATACGCCCCATATCTCCGCTCCCTATTCTCAAATACCATTTCGTCGAGGTCTGCTTTAATTACTTGAGCCATAACGAAATATTTTTTCTATTAAGAGTAATCTGTTAGTTGGATTCCACAAAAAATATGGAAAAATCTTTATTGTTCTGCAGGTTCTGCTTGGTATTCGTATTCACCAATCAAAATAAGGCTATCGGTAGCTGTAAACTTGTCGATAGCATATTTTGGAGCATTCGTAATAGCGAATTCATCAAGTAAATCTACAAGGTTTTTATATTTTGCTTGATTTTTGGGCTTGACTACAAAGATGGGGTCCCAGCAATTGGATACATCTTTTGCACCTTTAGGACATCTGGGTAGTCTACCATCACCGCGAAGGTGTTCTTCTATTACATTGCGAATACTTTCATCTCCTGTAGTTCCAAAGTTAGCTTCTCCTACTACAGCATCTTGGATACCTATATAATATCCAATCTTGTCATTTGACTGTAAAACGATTGTCATGATCTTGTCCTCAGCAATCTTTTTACGAAGCTGTTCTTCTTGCTCTGGATCGTCTACTTTAGGGGGCATAGTTAATTCCATTACAGCATTGTTACTCATTGTTGCTGTAAGTACGAAAAAGGTGAGTAGCAAGAATGCCACGTCCACCATTGCCGTCATATCAATTCTTGTGGATTTCTTTTTGGTTTTGGGGCCACTGCCTTTTTTCCCCCGGCCGCCACCGCCACCGCTATCTACATCTGCCATGGTATGTTGTTGTTAGTTGTTGTTTGTTAATAAGAGTCGAGTTATTTACCAATTCCACAAATGTTATTATTCTTCACTTTCTGGCATTTCGTAACCAGCAGGTCTATCTTCAAGCTTAGTGATCAAACTAAACTGATTGATTTTCCAATCTTGAAGCGTTTCTATCACTTCTGATACTTTCTTGTATGGTGCATCTCCGTCAGCCTTGATGGCAAAGCGAAGTCTTCTTTTTTGTGCGGGAGGTAATTCTCGATTTCGTCTGGCATTTGCCGTTCTTCCATAGCGTACCCACTCTCTGAGATCATTTCCACTTTTACTTACTGAATCAGTGTAGGTAGTCGTAAGTCCAGGGTGTCTGAATCCTTCCACCTGATCTTCCGGTAGATCCAGCCATTGCTGGAATATGCGGAAAGGGACACCAAAATTTTGCATCGTTGAAAACTTACCCAGATCAGAGTCAGTAATTTGTAGATCTTTCTCATCGGGAGATGCAGCTAATCGCAATGATTCTTCTCTGATATCAATGTCGGAGAAACCTGCAAAAACCCTTCCTTCTTTATCTACTTCAATGGTCATTACCGCCGTTTCAGGCAAGTCTGTAGATGATATGGAAGATGGAGTGTCAATTTCTACTACAGATTCTTCTCTAAAACGCGTAGTAGTTAGAATGAAGAATGTCAATAGGAGGAATGCAACGTCCACCATCGCGGTCATATCAATCGCAGGAGACCCTCTTTTCGGTTTATGTGCTGCCATATAAATGTTCCCTTTTAGTAATTTACACAGTTGATTTTAAAAATCAACTGTGTTTAATATAATAATTTAGTTCCTAACATCAAAAGTTTGAACGATACTGTATCCTGCTTCATCCATTGCGTAAGTCATACCATCGATTTTGGTAGTGAAGAAGTTATAAACCAGGATAGATAGGGCAGATGTTGTAATACCTAGAGCTGTATTAATCAAGGCCTCTGAGATACCAACTGAAAGTTCTGCTGCGTTAGGAGCACCACCTTCACCCAAGGCGCTAAATGCGCGGATCATACCCAATACCGTTCCGATCAGTCCTACCAGTGTTCCTAATGATGCAGTAGTTGCGATAATAGGGAGATTTCTTTCAAGCATAGGTAGTTCAAGCATAGTAGCCTCTTCAATCTCTGTTTGAATAGCAACCTTTTTCTGCTCTTTCTCCATATCGATAGTCTCTACCATCTCTTTGTACTTGCGTAGTCCTGCCTTGATTACGTTTCCGACAGAGCCTTTCTGCTTGTCGCAAGCAAGTGCAGCCGCATCAATGTCTCCTTTTGACAATAAGTTGCGCACGCGTTTTACAAAGACATCGGTATTACCTCGTCCCGTAGCGGAAAAGATGGTAAGTCCTCTTTCAATAGTAAACGTGAATAGTACCAGGGTAAGGGTCATACCAATAGGAATTACGAATCCTCCTTTGTAGATAAGTCCCCAAGTGTTAGCGGGTTCATTATCAGTACATTCAGGTGGTTCTTCTCCTACTGAACCAGCGTCTACCCACTCCTGATATTCCTGAGCAGCCTTTTCACCTTCCTGGAAATTCTGGCAGCTTCCGAAGAAACCGTAAAATACCCAGTGGGCAATTACCGCACATACGACGATTGCTAATAAAGGAAAAATTGCTCTAAAAGGGCTAGCAGGCTTAATTTGAGCCTCGCCCGAGTACTTCTGTGGTGATTGTTTTTTGTCAGCCATGTCTGAAAGCCTTTAAAATTGTTGACTTTAGGGTTAGAAATTTAGATAAATCGGATCAAAAATATAGATAATCTCTAAAACTCAAAAAATTCTTGTCATTTTATATCATTTTAAGAAAGGCAATTTCTTTATCAGAAAGAAAACGCCATTTCCCACGGGTCAGTTTCTTTTTTGTTAAATGTGCAATTGCTGTTCTGTCTAAAGCTAATACTTTGTAATCCAAAGCTTCAAATAATCTCCTCACAATCCGGTTTTTCCCAATATGAATCTCCACTCCTACCTCATTTGCATCCCCATTTGCAACATAGTCAATTTTATCTACTTTTGCATAACCATCTTCGAGTTCCAGTCCAGATAGTAATTTTTCCATATCCTCCCTAAGAACCGGGCGATCTACCTTCACTTTATATACTTTCCGAACCTTGTACCTGGGGTGTGTAAGTTTTTTTGCAAAATCACCATCATTTGTTAGAAGTAAGAGACCTGTCGTATTTCTGTCCAACCTGCCCACAGGAAATATACGTTCATTCACCACATTTTCCAACATGTTTATCACAGTCTTTCGTCCTTCGGGATCTTTTACCGTTGTAATGACATTTTTGGGTTTGTTGTATAAAATATACACATGCTTTTGTTGTTTGAGTACCTTACCGTTGTACACCACATTGTCTTTCAATGGGTTAATCTTTATTCCCATCTCCCTTACCACTTTCCCATTGACCTTAATTTTTCCCTCTTTAATTATTTTGTCTGCTTCTCTCCTTGCACATAGACCACATTGAGCTATATATTTGTTTAGTCTTATTTCCTGATCCTCAGATCTTTCCCTCTTTTTTGCACGTTGATTAGATGTCGAACGCTTTTGATTGTACTTCTTTTTGGAAAAAGTATCAGCATTCTGAGTGTTCTCTGACCTGTTCTTTTCCATTCGATTTCCATTATTTGGTTTGCGATGCTTCATGTTCTTCTTGATTGGAAGTTGGAGTGTCTTGGGCTTCTCCCTCCACATATTGTCGGAATCGATCTAGGTGCTCTTCCTCCAAGGCGTCAAACTCTTTGAGTTTAGGAAGGTCTGAGATATCTGAGATACCAAAATACTGCATAAATTCTTCACTAGTCCCATATAACAAAGGGCGACCAGGGGCCTCAGATCTGCCAGTAATACTCACTAATTTTTTTTCTAATAACTTACCTACTGCATAATCGCAATTTACTCCCCGGATAAACTCTAACTCTGCTTTGGAAACGGGTTGCCTATATGCAATGATAGACAATGTCTCCAAAGCAGCTCGAGACAGTCTCTTTTGATTGTTTTGAATGGTAGCTTGTTTGACATAAATATGATACTTGCGCTTGGTTAACAATTGATACCCTTTTGCGACTTTTCTTAATTCAAATGCATGTGAATCAGTCTGATACTTTTGAGTTAATTGTTCCAATGCACGTTCAATTTCCTCTCTTTGATATCTCCCTGTTTCTTCGGCTTCTTCATTTGTTTGTGCTTGTGTACTATCCAGATCATCTATGGCATTTATCACTTCCAGCAAGTGATCGATCTGTACAGGATGATCAGACGCAAAAATAATTGACTCGATAATGTTTGATAATTCTTCCATTGAGCGTCGTTAACCAAATAACAAATTTAC
>CAZZEC010000165.1:0-5438 GCA_964652565.1 uncultured Bacteroidia bacterium | reverse complement strand
GAATCGATTAGTTTAGGTTCTTTAGATAGGGTACTCGTTCCCACGGGATTGTATATGGAGCTTCCAACAGGATATGAAGCGCAGATTAGACCCAGGAGTGGCTTGGCATTTAAGCAAGGAGTAACCGTATTGAATAGCCCTGGTACGATTGACGCTGATTATCGTGGTGAAATAAAAGTACTGTTGATTAATCTTAGTAAAGAAATTGTTGAAATTGCTCCTGGAGAACGTATTGCTCAAATGGTAGTCGCATCCCATGAACGTGTTAGCTGGAGATCAGTACATGAACTTTCGAACACTGAACGAGGTGAGGGAGGATTCGGGCATACGGGCCAGTAAACGGTATCATTTTTTAATCGTACCTTTAGTATGAAAGTTGTAGATTATTTTTCGTATAGCATATATAGCAACCATAAAATAATAATTATGATCAGGTCTTTCTACAGAATGCTAGCTATAGTTGTGATGAGCTGTTGTCTTGGAATTTCAGGGTGGGTGACACTGACCGCACAACAACCTGGGAATCCCTTTGGGCAAACATTCTTTAACATAGAGGATAAATATATTGAAGGCTGTACGGCAATGATGAAAGAAGATTACGATGAGGCAGTAAAAATCTTCGAATCTATTTTGGAACAACGCTCAACACACCACGCATCTCGCTACAATCTTGCCAAGATTGCTTTGATAAGATCGCAATATGATACTGTCATAGATCAAATTAGGTTAGCACTCAAGGAAGATGATAGCAACTACTGGTATTATTTGTTATTGAGAAAAGCCTACGATGGAAAGGGCGATATTGCAAGAGCATTGGAAGTACAGGAAAATATTGTCGCTAACTTCCCTGAAAAAAAAGAAGAACAATACCAATTAATTGAGTTACATATTACATATGGGCAAACTGAGGAAGCATTAAATGTCCTTAAAAAGATGGAATCTCAGTATGGATTAGATGAACAGCTTCTGTTTAGAAAATACAAGATATATGACCAAATGGGAGCCAAGAAGGAACAGTTGGCTACATTAGAAGAGTTACATACGCTTTCTCCCAACAATATGTTGTATTATCGATCATTGTATGATGCATACTTGGAAGACAATAATGAGAAGGCTGCCATGTCTATCCTTGAAGAAATGCTTCAGATAGATCCTGATGACGGTTATGCATTACTCACAATGTTTGATTATCGTCGTAGAAAAGGGGATATTGAAGCTGCTTCCACGCTCCTGATGGATGTATTTGGAAATGATCAGGTGAAATTGGATTGGAAGGTGAATCTTCTTAAAGAATTGATTTCCTCGCCTGAGACTAGATCGCAAGGTCAGTGGCAACTCTCACAATTGGCAAATCAACTTCGACAGGCTTACCCTGGTAATCCTCAAACGATAAGCGTACTTGGCGATGTGTTCAGGATAGAAGAAGAATGGGATTCGGCACTGGTGTATTATCGCAAAGCATTGGATTCCGATCCCGCAGCCATTGATATTTGGGCTTTAGTACTTCAAACAACCAGGGATCAGGGCAACTTTGAGCAAATGTATTATGATGCTGAAGAAGCTATTGCCTTTTTTCCCAACAACAGCAAACTATTGTTGTACTACGCAATTGCCAGCGCAAGACTTGAGAAGTGGTCTCAGGCAACTTATGCACTTGACAAAATGGAAAAAAATCCATCCCTGGATGTAAATTTACAGAGTGCATTAAAAAGAGAGAGAGGATGGATGGCCCTTTACAGAGGGAATCTAAGTGAAGCGTTAAAATGGGTACAGGAAGCAATTGAACTTAATGAAGATGCACTAGCCGTAGAACTGCTAGGTGATATTTTATTTAGACAGGGTAATCGCGATCAAGCAATCAAACAATGGGAAAGAGCACAAAAATTGGGACGTGAAAATATTGATATACCTTCTAAACTGGCTCAATAACCTGTTTGCTTGGCAGAAACGGTTATAAGCTTCATATTTCTTCCTTAAAACTTTTCTTCTTCGAATATCTTGCACGAAATTTGCAATATCAGGATTTGTATATTTTATCAGGAAGTAAAGGGATTATGTATATACATGTAAGTAAGTGGAAGGACTAAATCAATAAGTGCGGAATTAATTCCGCACTTATTGAGAATGGAATAAACTATAAAATAATTTAGTCCATCCACTTACTTAGTAAGATCTACATATTTAAATAATAGTTTTATTCTCTGAAAATGGACCTTGTAAAGCATGAGACACGATTTTAAACAGTATATATCATACTATTTAGTATGCACTTTTTTTGCGATTTGCTTATTGGCTGGTGGTTGCAAGTCCCGTAAACAGGCTGCAAGTGTGAAAATTGGAAAGAAAGAAGCAGAAAAGGCATTAGTATTGACTCAGCAACAGAAGCCTAATTATCAGCGACTGAGTATTACAGGTAAGGCTGAAGCTGATGTACCCAAAGAGGGATTTAATATGAGTTTTAACTATCGTATGCACCTGTTTAAGGATAGTCTGATATGGATGCGGTTTACGAAGTTAGGAATTGAAGCTGTGAGAGTTGTTATTTCTCCCGATTCGGTTTTTATTAGGGATAATCTTAATGAATCGTATCGCAAGGAAGGGTATGAACTCGCAAAAAGAATTACGGGGTTGAATGTTGATTTTGAATTACTTGAAGACATATTCTTGGGAAATCTCAATATTATCCCATCACGATTGGAATTAGAAGGAGAGTTGGTCAATCCGCTCTTATTTTTGGGGACATCAGCAGGTACTTCTTTCCAATATACGGTTGATGCCAAGCAGTATAAATTAATTCGGTTGGAAACAACAAATGAAGTCAACAATCAGCATACTCTATTGACATACAGTGATTTTAATAGGCATGCAAATGCTTTGATACCCGAATCGGGTAAAGTGCAAGTGCTATCTCCTGAAAATCTTTCAGTTGAATTCAAGCACAATAGGATTATTGTAAATCCAGAAAATTTGAGTGCAAATTTCTCTATACCAAAATCTTATAAAAGAATGATGGATTGAAGGCATGGTGGCAAAAAACTATCGAATAACAGCCTGGACTTGCTCTATAACATGCGATTCAACGTTTATTTACAAGCTCCTGGTGCTTTTTGGGATAGTACTTGGTCTTCATTCTCTTATTTCTGCACAAGAGACTAATAAAATTCAACTTCAGGAGAAAATTCAATTGACTGAGCAACTGTTATCTGAGACTCAGGAAAAACAAGAAAAGAGTATTCTGGATCTGAACCTGATAGATAGCCAGATCAAATTGCGAGAACAATTACTTCGAGCACTTAACCAGGAAATAGTAATACAGAATCAAGTGATTGAAGATGTAGCTCAGGAAATCCATCACCTGGAAAATGAAGTGCTTGCTATTAGAAATGGTTATGCCAATACGTTAAAGCAAGTCTACAAGGCATATAATGCCCAGAACTTTTGGTTGTCTCTATTAAGCTCACAAAGCTTGAGTGAAGCCTATTATCGCGGGGTATATTTTTTAGAGTTTAGTCGGTATCAACGCAAACAAATTAGAGCAATTGTCAACAAACAAGATCAATTAGAGCAGAGAAGAATAGATCTGATAAAGAGTAATGAGGAGAAAACCCAGTTGGTTTCGACTAAACAAAAGGAAATAGAATTATTAGCGCAGACTCAACTCAGACATCAAGCCTTGTTGAAGTCTCTTAAGCGTAAAGAACAGAATTATGTTGCTGAGCTAGATGCCAATAGGGCTCAATTAAGGAAGCTCATTGAGAAAATAGATGAAAAGTATGGAAAGATTCCTGAATTTTACGATGTAACAGACTTGGAAGAGTCTTTTAAAGAGCAACAGGGCTTTCATTACTGGCCTGTACCAACTCGAAAAGGGATTATTATAGGGAGCTATGGAAAAACTGATGATCCTTATGGTAATCCTATACAAAATGATGGTATTTTTATACGAACTTCTAATGGACAGTTTGTGAGGTCCGTTTTTCAAGGTACTGTTACCGGTGTGCAAAAAATGCCGTTGAATGGGCATATTGTGATTGTTGAGCATGGGTCATATCGATCGGTTTATGCTAATCTCGATTCGGTAAAAGTCTCTACAGGTCAGTATCTCGGTGCCAAACAACCTATTGGTACTGTAAGAACTGATCCTCGTACAGGTGTAACTCAACTCAATTTTTTGATCTATAAAGTCCCCAACAAGTTTCTTGATCCTGAAGAATGGATCTTTGTTGAGTAATAACATATTCTCTCCTTTGCTTCCAGACAGTGTTATTCCTCATTGTAAAGAAAGTATTTTTGTACCTATTAGTTTTGCTTTTTGACAAATTTTTGAAGGATATAAAAAGCAGTCCTCCATATAAGTATTTAATTTACTGAAGGTTTTAGTTGATCTATTGGGAATTTGCGTTTTTTTCATAGATTTATTTTTGACACTTTATTCTTCAAATTCTATAATCAGGAGTTATGTTTGAAATTTATCAGAGTGAAAAAAGCGGAGAATATTATTTCCGCCTTAAAGCCTCAAATGGACAAATCATTTTGAGTAGCGAAGGTTATAAACAAAAAACCAGCTGCAAAAATGGAGTCGAGTCTGTTAAAAAAAATGCTGCAGATGAGAAGAGATTTGAACCCAAGCAAGCTACAAATGGTAAGTTCTTCTTTAACCTGAAGTCATCCAATGGACAGGTAGTAGGAAAGAGCCAGATGTATGATTCAGAAGCTTCGATGAAAAATGGAATGGAATCTGTAAAGAACCATGCCACTTCTGCAGAGGTTAAAGATCTTACAGCAGCTTAGCATCAGCGTCTCAGAGAGCCTATCTCATGTTTGGTTTCTCTTGCATAATCTATTTGATCTATTACAAAGTAATGTTGATTTGCTTACCATGACCTATACATGAGCTAATGCATGGACTGAGGAAGTCGTTACAAAAGACTTCCTCACACTATCTATTTAAGTTAAAATAGGTTATTCAAAAAACAGCGTGGGCTGGTAGGAAGTTGCCACTTGATTTACTCCTCTAAGGTTGGATATGCTAACTCCTAACAGTCTTACAGGTTTGGAAGGTACAAAAGGTTCCTGCAATAATATCTTGATAATTTCAAAGATGTCATCAAAATCCGATACGTTCCTATCCAGCGTCTTGCTACGGGTATTAATTACAAAGTCGTAATATTTTATTTTCAAAGTGATGGTTTTTCCAGTAGTTGGAATGGCCTTCATACGCTGAGAGACTCTTTGTGTAATCTTATTTAATTGCTCTAGCATTTCTTCTTTACTTGAAAGGTCACTGGAGAAAGTGTTCTCCGCTCCAACGGATTTTCGTATTCTATTGGGTTTTACTGGGCGGTCATCTATAGCTCTTACCATTCTGAAATAATGTCTGCCGGCTTTTCCAAATTTATTAGCCAGTTCTATTTCTGTGCGACCCTTGAGATCTTTTC
>CAZZEC010000164.1:0-11527 GCA_964652565.1 uncultured Bacteroidia bacterium | reverse complement strand
GGCGCATCTCACATTAACACAGGATGCCAAACCGTTTCAAATGCCTACCAGTGATCCCAATATCCAAAAAACGTATGTGTCTTATGGCATATTACGCTTTGATTTAAAAGGAGAGACACATCAATTACGTGTGTATAAAAATCTTCGCCTCTCTCAGGTACCCATGTATAAGGATTACCTTTTTTTACCTTTCAGGGATCAAACTACCGGCAGGACCACGTATGGTGGCGGGAGGTACATCGATCTTCGCATATCTGAACCCAGCGACGGAATTATCATAGATTTTAACAAAAGTTATTTCCCAAATTGTTATTATAGTGAAGGATGGTCGTGTCCTATTCCTCCGGTTGAAAATACATTGAATATTGCTGTTGAAGCTGGGGAAAAGCTACCGGATAGACATGACTCCTCTTCGACAACTATCAACCAAAAGCAGTAACGAACCAAACTTAGTCTCATGGAAGTGAATGACAGCATATGGTATCTGGAAGAAGTAAATCTCTTCGAACATTTTTGCCCCATTAATAAGGCAGAAGAACGATACGAAAAGCAACCCAAAAAAAGCTACAAGAAATCTGAATTTATTTATTTCACCAACGACACCTCAGACAAGGTATTTTTTATTCATGAAGGTGCTGTGAAGATCGGATCATACACACCTGACGGCAACGAAGTAATAAAAGCTATCCTTCATCCAGGGGAAATCTTTGGCGAGCTATCAGTATATGGAGAAGAGAAAAGAAATGACTATGCACAAGCTGTAGAGGACACAGAACTCTGTATTCTGGAGAAAAGCAATGTATCGTCTCTCATGCGGGATGTGAAAGGATTCCGAGCATTTCTTAACCGATTGATGGGCCAACGCGTGATCTATACACAAAAAAGGTTGGAAGGAATGCTTTTTAAGGATGCACGAACGAGAATTGCTGAATATATATTGGAAGAAGCTGAAAAGCATGGAAGACATAAAAGTGGGCGTGTGACGTTAAAAAATTTCCTTACTCACCAGGAGATTGCCAATTTTACAGGAACCTCCAGACAAACTGTAACTACCATCCTCAATGAATTTCGCGATGGAGGACTCATTGATTTTGATAGAAAGAAAATTATGATCAATGATATGGAGAAAATGGAACGAGGGGAGTATTGAGGGACGACGGACGGCAGACCACGGACGATGGACGGCAGACCACGGACGACGGTAGGAATACTGAATGATATGGGTTAGGGTTTCGCTCTTCTGTTTATGGCTTGATAGGTGATTGTATTGAAAGGGAGGAAGAAAATATGTATTTTATACAATTCTTAACCCATAGCTCAACTATTCTCTATGCAAAGCATTCATTCTTACATCCTGGCGATTTCCATATTGGTATTGTCAGGCATCGCCTACTTATTTATCTCCTGGATACAACCCAAGGAACCCTTATCATTCTCCATTTCTTTTCCTGAATCACTTGAATCAGACCGTCAAGATGGTAGACTCTTATTATTGTTATCTCAGAATCTTGAATCAGAACCTCGCTTTCAAATTAATGATGGCCCTAAGACACAGTTGGTATTTGGGGTAGATGTAGATCAAATGAAGCCTGATTCGCCGGTTAGCATAACCTCATCTGCATATGGGTATCCTATCACAAGCATTACCAATATTCCTGAAGGTGAGTACTATGTCCAGGCATTGTTACATAAGTATGAGACTTTCAAGCGATCGGATGGTCATACAGTAAAACTACCCATGGACAGAGGCGAAGGTCAACAATGGAATCGCGCTCCAGGCAACCTGTATAGTACGCCAGTGAAAGTAAAAATAGATGCGAATAGCTCTGGTGAGATTAAGATACGTCTAGATCAAGAAATTCCTCCTATAACTCCTCCTGAGGACACCAAATATATCAAACACATACAAATTCAAAGTGAACTCCTTTCAGAATTCTGGGGACGTCCTATGTATTTGGGAGCACATATACTGTTACCTGAGGGATTTGACGAACACCCCGGGGTAAAGTATCCCCTGGCAATCATGCATGGACACTTTCCCTACGATTTTGGAGGGTTTCGGGTAGAACCACCTGATCCCAATTTGGAACCCGATTATAGTGCTCGTTTCAATGTAGAAGGATATAATCGTATCGTACAGCAGGAAGCGCACGATTTTTACAAAACGTGGACAGGTCCTGATTTCCCACGGGTCATTGCAATAAAGATTCAACATGCCAACCCGTATTACGATGATTCTTATGCAGTCAATTCTGAAAATCTCGGACCTTATGGAGATGCTATTACCTATGAACTCATTCCATACATTGAGAAAACCTTCCGAGGTATCGGTGAAGGCTGGGCGAGATTCCTCTATGGGGGATCTACAGGAGGATGGGAAGCCTTAGCTGCCCAAGTAATGTATCCCGACGAATACGGAGGTTGTTATGCAGCATGTCCCGATCCCATTGATTTCCGTGCATACTGTCTGGCCAATCTTTATAAGGATCATAACGCATACTACTACGAAAGTAATTTTAAACAGGTACTTCGTCCCGGACACAGAAATTACCTGGGACATGTGGATGCCAGTTTACGAGACATGAATCTGAAGGAGCTCGCACTTGGTACTAAGAGTCGATCGGGGCAACAATTTGATATCTGGGAAGCGGTGTATTCTCCTGTAGGAAATGATGGCTATCCCCAGCGAATATGGGATAAAGAAACTGGGGAAATAGACGCAGAGGTAGCCAACTATTGGAAAGAAAATTTTGATCTCACCTATATTATGAAACGCGATTGGGAGACATTGGGACCCAAATTAAAGGGGAAAGTACATATTTACTGCGGAGATATGGACAATTACTATCTCAATAATGCGGTCTACCTCGCTGAAGAATTCCTAAACAGTACTGAAGATCCAACGTATGAGGGGGAAGTAACGTATGGCGACCGGGCGGAACACTGCTGGAATGGCGATCCCACTCAACCTAATCACATCTCACGCTTGAGATATCATCGCATGTTTATTCCTAAGTGGGCAGATGAAATTCAATCCAGGGCACCTGAAGGCACAGATTTTACATCGTGGAGGTATTGAGGGGGATATTGTGATATTGTGGTCATTGTAATATTGTTGAATTGTGATATTGCTGTGTGGTTATATTATGACATGGTGCCATGGTGAATTGAGAGCTGTAGTCTGTGATCTGAGTTGCAGATCGTGATTGGGACCTACTTATACTATGGTCTGATTCTTGGTCATTGTACTGGAAAGAAAAATCCTGGGACAAGCCCAGGATATTTTGTTCAATTTGGGAAGGGATGTTCTCACAGTAGATCATCTATTGTTTGATTACTTTCATGGTTTCTACTGTATCATTTACTTCATATCTCAATATGTATATACCTGCAGTGATGGTTTGTCCTTGAGCCATACACAAATATTTTGAATTACTTTCACTGTTAAATGTTGTTAATCGAATTAAAAAAGTATGACACAAAACTAGCAGTAGAAGAAGGAATCTGTTAATACAAAATTCCCAAAAACTCGTAGAGATGTAACATATTTGGGGCTGAAAATGAGGAACTACTGCGGGGCTATGGAAGTCTTAGCACAGATGTATCAGTCTTTGATACGGTGGTAACTAGATGAGCATTTTGGGTTAACCTATTATGGATCGATACCAAGTTAGAGGAATTGGATGGAAAAGACGACAATCGAAAGAAAAAACGAGGTTTTTGGAAAGGGTGGGGGAGAAAATGAGTGCCTTTATAATTCGAATAATGTTTTTAAGTTCAATCTTACGTTTTCTACCATATAACTAGGTAATATTCCTAATTCTCTTAATATAATTTGCTGAGGAATAGTTACTAATCTGTGTAGTCGTATTGCAGAATCAACTTTTAATCCCGTTTTCTCAAAGTCAGAATCAGTCAAATGAATTTTTATATCTGATTTTTCATTTGCTTTATCAACTTGACTAGTTATGAATGCAATTACAACATGATTGTAGCCACTGATCAGACCTGTTAAACATAATGCAGGACGAATTTTTGTTTGGCTTAGATCATCAAAAGGAAAAGGTACAAGTACAATCTTATTTTTCATTTTCTAGTGGCTTACCATCTTCCAAGGTATATATATCCTCTTCCTCGTCATTGAGAAAATCAAAAGATTCCAACCTACTAACCCCACTTAACCAAGTACTATCATTTAGCTCCTGATCTTCAGGAATCAACACAATCACTTTCACCTTCTGATTCACTACAATCAAGGGTTTTTCCAACTTTATTTGACCATCATCGCCAATGATTCCATACACTTCAATCGCTCTCATATGCATTTTTTCTTTGAATTTACCATTAATTTTTCTCATCTCTCAACAACTTCCTCCATCTCTACCCCTCTAATCAGCAATTCCAGCCCTCGCACTACGTTGTTGTTGGGTTTATGGCAGTGGGCGCAGACAAACATGTAGTGCTCGATTTTGCTATGCTGATCGCAATCGTCGCAGTAGATTTCCACGGGGATGACTGTGATGTCCAGCCGTGCGGCTGTCAGCCGCTGTTCAGCGGTCTGGACCGCTTCAAATGCGTTCTGCAGGAGCATAGGCTCTACATTGGAGAGTTTTCCCACCTCTAACTCGATCGCAGTGATGCTTTCCATTTCTTCTGGGGTAAATTGCTCTTCCAGCGTTCGAACGATACTGCTTACAATTGATATTTCGTGCATTTTACTTAGGGAATTTGATTAAGCGTGTACCATACTTCTGAAGACCAGAGAGATCTTCCCGACTTACTTTGTAACTGCTCAGGCAAACGAATATATACCACATGCTCAGTTTTCATCTGAGGAAGCTTGAGTAATACTCTTGTGCGATCCCTCGTGAAACGAATACCAGTGGGTGTCAGTCGCTCTACATCACGTTTGGGGCCACCGTATTGGGTAGTTGGCAGGTACCACCATTGTTGGATGAGTGACTGTGTTAATAGATTAACTGAAGATTCTGAAAGGGCTTCTGTGAAGGTGATTTCCAATCCTTCGGGGTGAGCACTTACCTGGAGCATCTCAAAAGGAACTTGTCCATTGTACATGAGCTTTTGAAGTCCAAAGGTGCGTAGTTCGTGTCCCCAGCCCCAGTTTCCATTCATCCCGACTCCTCCTACATAGAGTCCTCCATCAGGTCCCCAGCGCAAGCGATTGATTCCCGCTTCAAAACCTTGAGAAAACCGAAACACGCAGCCCTGATATTCTCCACCTACTTTTTCCAAATACACGCGTTTAATCCCTCCATGCGTCACCTCTCCATGCAACATCTGTCCCTTGTACGGACCATCTTGCATCAGTACAGGCTCACCCGGACTATTCCCAATCTCATCCTGGGGCAACCATACAGCCGGTGCTTTCATCTTTAGTTCTGGCAGGGAGTCTTTCAAGGCCAATCTGCACCCATGGAATACGCCATCTTGTACGTGAATGACTTTGCAGGAGGGGACCCATCGTCCCTGGTTTTCGGTAATAAATAATTCTCCATCTACTCCTTTTCCAATGCCATTGGGTTGTCGCAGGCCATGATTGACCCATTCAAAGCTTCCATTGCGGGCAATACGAATGGTTCTGCCTCGATCGGGGAGTTGAGATTCGTGCTCCATCAGGCGCATGGCTAGTCCCAGATTGGCGTAGAAATAGCCATCTTTGTATTCCAGCCCATACGAAAATTCATGAAAATCGGTAGATACATCGAAGCTATTGCAAATGGATCTGTATTCATCGATAATTTCATCTCCATCGTGGTCGATCAATTGCGTGAGTTCCTGCTTTTGCAAGACAAATAATTCTCCTTCTACCACACGCATTCCCAATGGCTCTGCCAAACCCTGAGCAATACGCTTTATCTCAATCTGACTGGTATCATTGCTTTCTACTCCCGTCAGCTTATACACAGCCCCCAAAGAATCCCAGGTGGAGACCAATAGATTTCCTTCCTCATCAAAGGCCAATGCCCCTACGCGAGGGCGAAATGACTCTTTTCTTATTCGGATCAAATCATACGCAGGGTGTACTCCCTCCAATGATGCTCCAAAACCCGGTTTAGGTTTTACCTCCTCGGATACAGGAATAATTTGAGGCTCTGAAGCTTTGGGTTTCTTAGGTTGGGGACTCTCATCTTTAGGTTTTAAAGAGAGTATGTAAGAGATCATCTGCTTGATCGCGCCTTTGTCGTACTCGGGATGTGGTCGCATGGGAACTTCACCCCAGCTACCTGCTCCACCATTTACCACCTTTTGCACCAGTTGAGTGATATTTTCTTCGTTTTTTTCATAGCGAGCTGCTATCTGCTGATATCCCGGGCCTATGGTCATTATATCTGTTTCATGACAGGTATTACATCCGCTCTTTTCCAGCCAATATCTCCCTTTACTCGTCAAATTATTTTCATAGGCTGGATCGCGAGGAGGAAGTTGTATTACCTTTTCATACACATGATTTACGGTTGTAGTACTTTCCGGAATTAACAAGGTTCGCCCCTGGGGTACCTGAACGTAGATGTTCATTCCCTCGGGAACGTTCTCCAAGGTAAACTCACGTACTAACCCCACTTCGCTCTCATTGATGGTTTCGCATTCCGGCTTCTCCATCACCTGTATTGTATCTCCATCATGTACAAGCGCATATTGAAAGGTAAGTTGATTGTTGTGAAGGGTGTATCCTTTGAATAGCACGTGAGGTTGTACATTCTGATTTTTCACCTCTACTTCCCAACTTGTATCTTTCAATGAATCCACAAAATACGTGTGTCCCCAACTGGTGGGTTGAACGGTCTTGAGGTTGTTGAATGCTGCTCCATCGTAGTTTACCCCTCCTTTCCAGATTTTATAGAGCGTTCCTTTCGCTAAATCATACGCCACGTTCATTTCCTCGTGCAGAAACAGGGTAATCATTCTCGGCTGATAATCCAGCACTGAACGCATATACCACATCTCTACAGGGCGCGAAAATTGCCGATTAGGTTGGCAGGACGTCACAATACATACATATATCAGAATAGGAAAAAACTGCCTGAGCCATCTGAACTGCTGATTCATTGTCATTCACTTTAGGGTATTGTCTTTACAATTTATAATTTTCTCTATCTTAGACCCACATCTTTTTCTAATAATATGGACATTACTGCACTGATACCTCAATTCAAAGCCTGTCAAGCTGAAATCCAGCATCATTTGACGCAAGAATTACTCCCTTTCTGGCTCGACCGAATGATCGACACGAAACACGGAGGCTTCATTACGCATTTTAATGAAGCGGGTCAAGATACCGGAACGAATGAAAAATCCTTGATTGCGCAGACTCGAACTGTATACACCCTGGCATCTGCACACCGGGCAGGATATGGAGAGGGGAAATACGCCGATTTAGCTAGTCATGGGGTTAATTATTTACTTGACCGGATGTGGGACGCCGAGCATGAAGGGTTTTACTGGATGACAGATAGAAGCGGAAAGGTAACAATTGATGAAAAAATCATCTACGGACACAGCTTTGCGATCTATTGCCTTTGCGAATATACCTTAGCAACGGGAGATGAACGGGGACTGGAATACGCAGAGCGCACCTTTGATTTACTCCAAAAGTACGCGGTTGATAGTTGCTATGGTGGATATTTTGAAATGTTTCACCGGAACTGGCACCTAAAGGGACCGGGAAGTGCTGGGGGTGATAGAAAAACGTTGGACGTACACATGCACCTCATGGAAGCTTTTACTACGCTGTATGAGTGTAGTCAGGAGCCTATTCATCGCCGTAAGTTGATGGAGGATATTCATCTATTACAGGATCGATTTCTCCATCCGGAATATAAAACGGGTATTCCCCAATTCACTCCCAACTGGGATGTTGCACCACAAATTAAGTTTGACATTATATGGGGATGGGATCGCTTTTCGGAAACGGGCCAAAAAGTGCAAGCGCTTGACAATACCAGTTATGGCCACAATGTGGAGTTTGCCTGGCTCCTGATGCATGCATTACATATCGCTCAGGAAAATGTTGCTACTTATATCAGTCTGTATCAAACGATGATCGATCATGCTGTCAATTATGGTATAGATGAGGAATTTGGGGGGGTATATGTGGAGGGGTCGCACGATGGAAAAGTGTATGACAGAGAAAAAGAATTTTGGCAGCAGGCAGAAGTGATGATTGGTCTACTGGACGCAATGCTCCATTTGGGAGAGGAAAAATACTGGAATGCCTACGAGAAGGTACATCGCTTTGTATTCGATAAGATGATCCATCAAGGGGTAGGAGAATGGTGGCCTTTAATGACGCGTGAGGGAACTCCCATTTGGACACATATGAGTCATTCCTGGAAGGTCAATTATCATACGGTAAGAGCCATGATTCAGTGTCATGAACGTTTTACCCGTTTGATCAATCGCAGTGTATGAACCTAGCTAAACTGGAAGAACTTCTCTCACGTGTGGGGGATGTATCTGTAGGTGTATATGGAGACTTTTGCCTGGATGTGTATTGGATGTTGGACCCGGCGGGATCAGAGGTATCTGTGGAGACGGGAATACCCGCGGAATCGGTACAGCGTAGTAGTTACACGCCAGGGGGAGCAGGAAACATCGTTGCCAATATGGCTGCGCTGTCGCCGAGTCGTATATTTTGTATTGGAAGCATAGGCGAAGATATCTTTGGACGAGCGCTCATCGATTTGTTACAAGGATTGGGTGCAGACACTGCTGGATTACTTGTACACCCGGATTTTGCCACATACACCTATATCAAGCGCATTCTTCACGAACAAGAACAGCCTCGCATTGACTTTGGAGTATTGAACAGGCGAAGCACCCAGGCTGATGCACAACTGTTAGCCATTATAGAAGTAGCGCTATCTTCTTGTGATGCGTTGGTCATTAATCAGCAGGTGATACACAGTATCCCCCATTCCAGCTTTATTACGGGGATATTGGAACTTTGCCTACAAACGGACACCATTGTCTTGCTGGATTCCCGCCACTATCCCGATCAATTTGAACACGTGTATTTCAAGATCAATCGGTATGAGTTGGCCCAAATCTTCGGATATACACTCGAAGATATTTCTGAAGTTCAGTTGATTGAGTGCGCTCATGCATTGTATGAACGCAATCAACGTCCTGTGTTTGTCACACAGGGACCCGAAGGTATCTGGGTGGTTGATGAACAGGGGCTCTTCATCGTTCCGGGCATTCCCGTGGAGGGTCCTACCGATCCGGTGGGGGCGGGGGACACGGTGGTGAGTGCGTTGGCGCTGTTGCTAGGGGCGGGCCTTGAGGCCCGCGAAGCGGCGATCGTGGCCAATCTGGCCGCAGCGGTGACCGTCAGAAAACTTTTTCAGACGGGAACGGCGAGTTCGAAGGAGATTTTGGAGGTGTGGAGGAGGATTTACTAATGAAAAATCTTTTATTTAACGACCATTATTACAACTATTATTTAGTTGCAACCTTTAACTTGTAATGTGATCAAGATGAGTAAGCTAGACAAATTACTAATAAAGCTTAAAGGTCTTCCAAAATCATTTACTTACTCTGAATTAAGGACTTTGCTGTATAAAATCGGTTATAAGGAGAAAAAACTGGGTAAAACTTTATGTTCCAGAGTTGCTTTTATTCACCCTGAAACGCAACATATTATCGTTTACACAAACCTCATCCAGGCAATGAATTAAGGCGCTATCAAATTGATTATATCATTGACACATTTACACAGGAAGGTTATTTACCATGAAAGATACCATTACATACAAAGATGTTATCGCCTCCGTTCACTTTCATGCTGAAGATGAAGTATTTTTTGGACGTATCGAAGGTATTACTGATTTGGTAACCTTCGAAGGATCAAGTGTACAAGCGTTAAAAAGTGCTTTTGAAGAAGCTGTGGATGATTATATAACGTTATGTGAGGAGGTAGGTAAAGATCCCCATAAATCTTTCAAAGGGAGTTTCAATGTACGTATCCATCCTATGCTGCATCGAAAAGCCTTTGAAAAGGCCACGCTTCATGGGATGACCCTTAATCAGTTAGTACAAACAGCCATTGAAAAGGAAGTGAACGAGTAAAATGATTGTAAATAAGAAGGTTACGAGAATTGACACCTCAATTTGCTAGTTCCGCCAAGATCTTGCGTGTTTCGTCTCCCGGAGGATCAGCCTTGTCATTGATCAACTCCCCTTTTTGGTTTACGATCATATAACGAGGTAACCCCTTGAATCCCAATTTATCCATTACCTCTTTTGATTGCTCACGGGTTAATAAAAAGTGTTCACCCGTCAGGTTATACTTTTTTATCATTTGTCTCCATACATTCTCTTGCGTCCTAATCGCCAAGTATAAAAATGTAATATCTTTCCCTGAGAGTTGTTGTTTCATATGATTTGCAGAAGGCATATTGGTGAGACAAGGCTGACACCAACTACCCCAAAAGTCGATATATATAAGCTTTCCTTTATAGGGCTTCAGAATGTGCTCCCAAAGGCTATCCTCTGAAATAATAGGATCATGTATAGAAATATCCTCTGGCAATGTCATATTTCTTATTTGCATCTCTTTCTCATACGTAGCAGTCATCACCTCTTTGAAATCGGAATTGGTAATATTATTAATAAATGGGATCCATTGTTCATCCCAGAATTCCCATTCTGCATAGTCTATCAATGAAAAAGCCGCTCGACATACCATGAGTTCTGCCAGATTTCTTCCTATATCTTCGCCAATACTATTTAAATTTTTGACCATCCATTTGTAAGGATGCTGTCCCTGGGTCTCTGACTTATACTTATAGCTTATGAGATAACCCAGATAATTACTTAAGTAAATGGTATCGTAATAAAACGCAATAAATGCATCAGGATTATAAGCAGGTTCAAATGAAAAAGCTTCCCTTAAATAATCCGAAACGTCTCCCGAAGATGAGGAAACAAGTCTATTCACTTTTGATAATAATGCATCTGCGACTTCGTATCTAGTATTCAAATATACCCAAGTTTCTAGCAGAGAATCTTTCCCATCGAGTTCCACAAATGATTCAAAGATCTCCCATTCATTTTCCCATCGATTGATCACATAATTTCGCAAAGAGTCATAAGATGCTTGTGCAATCATCCGATCAAATTCAGCCTCTCGACCCAAACTCCCTCCATACTTTTGTGTCCAATATTCACCCATATATTGATTGTATCTCATCAACTTTTGATTTAATTCAGCATGTGCTCCTTTAAAAGTTACCTGCTCATTCAAAGCACTTGCATCGTAAATAATCTGGACAGTATCACCAGGACTCACCCAAATATCAAGTGATAATTCCCTTTGAAATCCAAACCCAATCACTTGTTCATGTGAAAGATTAAGCATATACCCAAACGTTCCATCTTGTTGCACCTCTGCCTGATGCACTAACCGCTTGCCCGTGGGTAGTTCTGTAGCATACATGCGTACAATACCAGAATGTTTTTCACTGATATCATTTATATGTAGGATTTTTCCTTGTATGTAGACCCC
>CAZZEC010000163.1:0-11824 GCA_964652565.1 uncultured Bacteroidia bacterium | reverse complement strand
GGAGAATTTAATATAGGATAAATAAGTACGTTGGTAAAATAGCATGATAATTGTAACTTTGGCATATACAAACAGATCCAACATTTTCACCATCATTTGGTTAAACGTTTATAAAAAATATTGACTATGAAGCGTGTAAAAACACTTGTAATTGCTTTAGTACTTCTGGGCGCACTCGCAATGTCTACTACTAGTTGTGCAATTTCAAGAGGATGCCGTGCGACTAAGATAGGCAATCACCGATAAAGGGAACGAAATTCCCTAAACGCGATCTGTTTGTATAGGCTAACAATGATACCTATCCACGGCGAATTGCAGTCGATAAATAATTAATACGATGGCATTGTGCCTATCCTATTGATAAGTAAATTTGAGGTTGACAGTGATGTCAGGGTGTATGCTTTTGGCAACAGGACAGTTAATAGCAGTATCTTCAAGGAATTTTTTTTCTGCTTCATTTAAATCGTAATCGCTAAAAGTCAGGTGGACATTGAGTTCCTTTACCCGACGAGGACCAGAAGCCATAATCTTTTCCACAGATCCCTTCACCTGCCCCATGGCAATTTCATTTTTTCCTGCCTTGATGCCCATTACCGTTATCATACACGAAACCAGAGAAGTGGCAAGTAAATCAGTGGGTGAAAATGCCTCCCCTTTTCCATGGTTATCAGTAGGTGCATCAGTAATAATTTTATTGGAAGAACGAACGTGTATAGCCTCTGTTCTTAGTTCTCCAAGATATTCAATCGTAGATGTTGGTGTCATAAGGTTATATCAGGTAAAGGGATTAATTGTTGATAAAAGGTACTGTCATAATAAAAGGAGGGATTTCCACTTCAAAACTAGCCTGATCAATTTGGCGAACCATTGTGTAAGTTCCAAACATTTTCCCTATGTGCGTTTGAAAATGTGCACCACTAATATACCGATGTGTTTCTCCTGGACGTATAACGGGTTGTCTACCTACCACCCCCTCTCCTTCGACTACTCTTTCAGAACCTATGCCATCAATGATGTGCCATTTACGGGTAATAAGTTGAACTTCATAGAGTGATTCATTTATGATCTCGACCTGATATGCAAACACATAATAATGATTCCTAGGATAAGATTCTTCACTAATATAAGCTGTTCGGACGTTGATCTTGATTCCCTCGGTTGTCCTTGTCGAAGGAGATGAAAATGTATAATACATAATTGCCAGATTAAAAATCCCCTAATGTCTTTTTTTGAGGGGGCAATTTATCGTCGTTACTAGCAGGTTGTTGGGATTGTTCTGTAGATGTATTCGAGGAATTTGATTCAGATTTATCAGTTGTCGATTCTTCCTCTTCTTCCAGCAAACCCATTTCACGCTTTAATTGTTTTATCATTTCCTCTGCAGATAGCCTTGCCTTTTCAGCTTCCATGGCAAGATCCTCTATTTTTGTTTCTTTAACAGATGCGTGAGCTTCATCTAAAAAGATTTCCATCTTAGCTTCTGACAAAGCTGCTTCCTCGTTTAGCTTTCTTATCCATTCGTCAGAATCATCATTCATGGCATTATTAATTTCTGACAAGGCATCATTGATGCGTTGCATCTTGCGCAGCTTTTTAGCTTGCGCTAGAATATCTTTTCTGGCGAGCAGCTCACGCTTATACAGCTCTTTTAGTTGCTTACGCTTCTCTTCTCCACTCATAGCGATTTCATCAATGTGTATACAAAAGTAATTGAGCAAAAATTGCTCCATTAAAATATATTGTACGTAGATTAATTTTTCTCTATGTCCAGATTGGGATCATCTGTAAGGGTTTCTTCAATAGAGTCCTCCTTAGAAGATACTCCCATTTCTAATTTAAATTGTTCGACAAGTTCCTTTGCGCGCAATTTTTCAGCCTCTTCCTCGATCTTGTAGGAATCCGTATCTACCGAATCAAGCGCCATTTCCATTCTTGCCTCATTCTTAGCTGTCTCTTCGTTGATTTTATTAATCATTTCTCCATGAGTCGCATCGATACCTGTAATTTCAAATTGTTCCATGGTATCAGCGATCTTTGCCTGCCATTTAGCTCTTTCGTGTGCTCTCAATGCTTCTTTTGCTTCGTTGATCTTCTTTTCTCGCTCACGCATGAATACTTTCTTAACCTCCAAAGACTTAGAGTATGCATTTTGAGCGGTCTCGTGTTGCTCTTTTGTATTCATCATATGAGACTTCACCGTTTCCAGACGCAACGCATAGTTTTGTGCAATGTCGTCCCTACCCGCTTGAATAGCACTTTTCATTCGATTAACTAGTTGTTTATATTCCTCCTGGTACTTTTTTAATTCCTTCTCCAGAAGGGTAACATTCGCTTTTACAGTGGCAATATTCTCATTCATCTTAGGGATTTGATCATTCATCTCCCTGATGTTTTGCTCGAGAATAAGCTTAGGATCTTCAATAGTACTTACTAAACCACCGAATAAAGCTCTTATGGCGCGTACGAATCTTTTCCACATAATTGTTTTTGCTTGTTATAATTGAGTATTGGTTGCTTTCACAATTTACAAAACCTGTGAAAAAATACCAGATAATACTACACACCTTATCAATTGCATATACGTTAATGTAAAAATTAATACACTCTCAATACTCAACTATTCTATGCGTATCATCATCGATAAGTTACCCCAATATAAGTAAAAATTTGATAGCTACTTATCCACAACCAGTTGATAATCCGAAAAATCCAAATCTTCTCATTATGAAAACATTTTGTTGTATTGTATCTCTTATTTGTACAGTCAGTATGTTCTCTCAGGAACAGTTGAAAAATCTGACATCGACTATAGATAGTGTTACCGTTTTTTTACAGAAGGCAGAAATCAGTCGTTCAGCCCCCGTACAGATTTTAGAAGGAAAATCTACCTTGATATTTACCTCTCTGGCAGATGGTATTGACGAAAGCAGCTTACAGGTACGTGCAGATGGACCTATTACCATCTTATCTGTGAGTTATCAACTCAATTATCTACAGGAAAATTCTCAGCGTGAGGATATCAGGGTACTCACTCAGCGCAAAAAAGGTCTCATTCAGGATTCTGTCGAGCAGCATAGCCTACTGAAAGTATTTTTAGCGGAAGAAGAATTGCTTCGAAATAATCAAAAAATTGGTGGGAATAATGTAGGGCTGGATCTCGATCAATTGAGAGCTATTGCGGATTTTCAGCGAAAACGAATGACAGAAGTGTTGCTTCGTCAAAATGAAATTAGGTATGAATTGACAATGATCAGAGACACATTAGCACGCATTGGGCAACAGTTAATCAGTATACAGGAACGGACAGAACGTCCCAGTGGAGAGGTAGTGGTCACAGTTTCGGCAGAACGATCTGCTAATGCGTCATTTGTATTAAGTTACATTGTTCCCCAAGCGGGATGGTTTACCCAATACGATGTGAGGGTAGACCAGATCAATGAACCCATTCAGCTACACTACAAAGCACAAGTGTATCAAAATACTGGAGAGGACTGGAAAGAAGTAAAGATCAAGTTGTCCTCTGGCAATCCTTCGGAAAGTGGAACACAGCCAGAGCTGAAGCCGTGGGATATCAGCTACAACACATCATACAACAGGAATGGTTATGTTGGTAATAGACTTAATAATTATCCAACAGCAGGAATGAGGGGGATTTCTGAAGTTTTGGGAAGAGTTGTAGACCAGGCAACTGCAGAACCCTTGTATGGTGCAACCGTACTTGTGGCGGGAACGAACGTAGGTACGATAACAGATCAAAATGGATTTTTTTCTCTCCAGGTTCCTCCTGATGCCCGTGCTTTAACATTTTCCTATATCGGGATGGATAAGCGAACAGTACCTATTCAACAGGAGAATATGGATATTGTACTTCAAGAAAGTAGATTGCAGTTAGAAGAAGTAGTGGTAACAGGATATGATAAGCTTCAAGGGAAAGCTGCTGGGGTGGTAGTACGGGATAAAAAAGGCAGGGTATTAGCGGACCAGGAAGCAGACATAATGCAGAGCATACCATTGGAAACGGAGGTACAACTTCGAAGTACAACCTTTCTATTTGATATTGAAGAGCCATACACCATTGTAAGTGATGGGAAGATGCATACAGTAGATATCACTCAGTATAGTGTGGAAGCTGATTATCAGTATTTCTCTGTACCCAAACTAGATCTGGATGCATTTTTAACTGCTCGAATCACTGATTGGGAGTCCCTCAACTTGCTACCGGGTGAGGCAAACCTGTTTCTGGAAGGAACATTTATTGGGAATGCACTGATTAATCCAGATGATGT
Organism: uncultured Bacteroidia bacterium; assembly: GCA_964652565.1. Classification (GTDB taxonomy): domain Bacteria; phylum Bacteroidota; class Bacteroidia; order J057; family J057; genus JBCCTX01. The sequence goes on along the minus strand of CAZZEC010000163.1, from coordinate 7,538 downwards.
AGAAGATACGCTATATATATCGCTGGGTAGAGATAAAGGGATAGGTATTATGCGCGAGAAACAAAAAGACTATAGCCGAAGACAGACCATAGGAGGGAATCAAACCGATAGTAGGGCCTATGAAATTATCGTTAGGAATAATAAACCTCAACCCATTAGTATTACCATTCAAGATCAATTTCCCCGCTCAACTCGAAAAGACATCCAGATTACAGAAGTGAACTACGAAGGAGCCAAGCTCGACCCTGTTTCTCGCAAACTTACCTGGGAGCTGACCCTACAACCCGGAGAAATTAAGAAACTGAGCTTTGCGTATGAAGTAAAGTATCCCAAAGATCAAAGTGTGGTCCTGGAATAATCACATTTTTTTCAATGCTAAGAAACATGTATACAGTACAAGAGTTTATCATGCAACAGCAAGATGAGCAACGCGATATTCTGCTGTATTTGGACGCGTTGATCTCTGCATATCCTGGTATAACCAGTAAAATCCGTTACAAAATTCCCTTTTATGATGGAAAAAGCTGGATATGTTATTTGAATCCCCTAAAAAAAGGAGGGATAGAATTAGTCTTTTTGAGAGGAAATGAACTGTCAAATGAGCAGGGCATATTAGATGCAAAAGGCAGAAAGCAGGTACGTGGTATTTCTTGTCATCGTCTGGAGGATATTCCTGAGGAAGCAGTGAGGGAAATTTTAGAAGAGGCAATACTGCTGGATGAAACCGTGAAATATAAAGGTCCAAGTAGATCCACCTCATGAGGTGGACATCACTTACGAAGTAGACCTGCATCCACATTTTGTTTTGTTCCAGACAAAACCTAACCTTGACACTTACGTTTTTGTAAATTAGTATTTTTTACTTTTTCTTCACATTACTGTATTTTAGAGGATAAATAGATAAAGATGATGAAGCGCATATTCACCTTTTTAACATTATTCGTTATTGCCGGGCTATATATAAGCCATGCTCAGGTAAGGCAACCTGTTTCCTGGAATCACGATTTTACAGGTGATGAAAATGTTGCATTAGGAGAAGAAATAGTATTAACATTTACTGCCAGTATCGATCCTGGGCATTGGGTATATTCTGCTACCCCATCCGAAGGGAATCCGGGTGCAGCTACCAGTTTTGAAATTGATGATCAATCTGGGATAGAGATTATAGGAGAAGTAATGAACGAGGAGGGAGAACCTAAAAAGTTCTATGATGATATATTTGAAACGGATATGGTCAAATATTACGATCAGGTAGTGTTCAAACAGCCTATCAAGATAACGGAAGCTTCGGCAAAGATTGAAGGATATATACGCTATCAAGTCTGTAATGATAATTTGTGCATACCCGGGGACTATTCCTTCACATATTCTCCTACTGTTTCCAATAAAAAAAAAAATTAACTGAGCAGGAGCCTGCTTCCTCTCAAGAAATAGAATCAACTCCCACTACAGATCGCGAACGAGGTTCTGATCAGTTAGCAGTAGCAGAAGAAGCTAATCCTCCTTCCGTAAAAGAGCAGACTTCCAGTTCAGGCTTCGATTCTATTCCCAACCTGCTTAGCATTAATCCTGAAAATTCCTCTGCAGTTGAGGAAGAAATCAATCAAGCCCCAGACCTTCCCGTAGAAACTCAACGATCAGGTAGTATGTGGAAGTTAATCATCGAGGGGTTTTTATTTGGGTTAGCATCTGTTCTCACTCCTTGCATATTCCCAATGATCCCGCTCACGGTTAGTTATTTCACGAAAAGGGGACAATCTCAACGTCGTGGAGTAAGAGAGGCAATTTTTTATGGATTGTCGATTATTGCGATATATACAGGGCTAGCACTCGCGTTATCAGCGATATTTGGTCCCGAGACCATGCAAAGGATTGCAATAAGTCCCGTGTTTAATATGGCATTTTTTGGGCTATTAATAGTCTTTGCCCTTTCTTTTATGGGGATGTTTGAAATAACGTTACCCTCTTCATGGAGTACTGCTGTAGGCAAACAAAGTGATAGAGGAGGATTTGGGGGTATATTTTTGATGGCATTGACACTCGCCATCGTTTCATTCTCTTGTACAGGACCTATTGTGGCAACTGCCTTGGGAGATGCATTCTACCAGGGAGCTTTTGTAGCTCCTGCTATCACCATGCTATCTTTCTCTACGGCGATGGCACTACCATTTGTTCTCTTTGCCATCTTTCCTCAGTGGCTCACCTCCCTTCCCAAATCGGGAGGATGGTTAAATTCAGTGAAGGTCACCTTAGGCCTTCTGGAACTGGCATTGGCATTTATTTATCTGAGCCGCGCCGATCTCGTCATGAACTGGAACTTGCTGAGTAGGGAATCATTTATTGGAGTATGGATAGTCATCTTCGCTATACTGGGGGTATACTTATTAGGAAATATCAGACTTCCTCATGATAGTAAAGTAGATAAGTTATCAGTACCCAGGTTACTCCTCGCTATGGCATCATTCTGGTTTACCCTCTATCTCATTCCCGGTCTTTGGGGAGCTCCTCTGAAAATGCTGGGAGGATATATTCCCGCAAGTACAGAAAATATAGGGGTATTGCTTCAAAAAGGACAGGCCATAAACGCTTCTTCAGGCTCTGAAGAGCTCAATGATATCTGTTTGTTCCCAAATAAAAAGTTTTCTCACTTGGCGGAAAGTACACCTCGAGGGTTTTGTGCCTTTTACGATTTAGAGCAAGGACTTGCCTACGCCAAAGAGCATAATAAGCCTGTTTTCCTGGACTTTACCGGGCATACATGTGCTAACTGTCGATTCCTTGAACAAAATGTATGGCCCGATGCTGAAATCCAGCGTTATATAAATGAAGAGTTCGTGCTTATTTCCCTATATACGGATGATAGAGTCAAATTAGCAGAGACGGAAGTACTTCCCAGTGGGAAAAAGCTTCGTACCGTCGGGAATAAATGGTTGCAATACGAAATAGATACGTATAACTCTAATGCACAACCCTTGTATGTGTTATTGAATCATGACAAAACATTATTGGTACCCCCTATCGGTTATACGCCTCCACTAAATTTGGATACGTATCGTACATTCTTTGAGCGTGGGTTGGCAGTTTTTAATGAAAGGCATGGCTCTGGTTCATAAGGAGGAACTTATTTCTTCCTTCATGATCTCAAGGTTTACATCTATCTTTGTAGGATAAGAAGTAAATTTTTATGTCAAGAATTTTTGTTTCATTAGTTATCTCTCTTTCATTAGGGGTATCCTTACACGCTCAGGTTAACCTAAGACCTGGAGACTGGCAGGCATTCCTTAACCATCGCAGCACCATTCAATCTGTAAGCCATGTGGGTATGGTATATACAATATCAAGTGGAGGCTTATTTTCCTATAATCCATCGAATGAAGAAGTCCAAACCTATTCTACTGTAGAGGGCTTAAGTGATATTAATCCCACTACAATATATCAAGATCCCATTAATCAGGTTGTGTATATAGGGTTTCAGGATGGAACCCTAAACTTTTTTGAGGACCCGCGTGATATTAGTGTAATATCAGATATTTCGAGAAACAATTCTTTTGTGGCCAAAGCTATCAATGGGTTCGATAGTGATGAGAACTTTCTCTACACTGCGACAGATTTTGGGGTCGTAATTTTTCGTTTAGAGAATAGACTACCTGCTTTTACAGTACAACAATTTGGTACCAATGCTTCGCGTTCGCCGGTTTCGGCGATTACTATCTTTAATGGCAGGATCTGGGCAACATTAGCGCAGGGAGAATTGTATAGTGCACCAGTTGGGTTTCCCAATTTGACAGATCCCAGTATCTGGCGCCTCGAGAATGGTCTCAATGGATTACCTATAGGTATCTCTATACTAGAAGCACATGCAAATAGCACTAGTATATATGCTAGGACAGAAAGTACTGTGTATGTCAACCGTGGAGGAAACTGGGAGGTTTCCTCAGAATTTAATAAAAGCTATAGCAACATATTCGTTCAGGAAAATATGGTCGGGGCTTCAATAAATGTAGAAGTGAAAGTCGTGCCAGAAGGTAGGGCTCCTCTGGTATTTTTTGCTACAGGTGTGGCAGAACACGTATTAGAACTAGATGGAGAATACTTTGTTGCTAAAAGGTTCAGTGGAGTAGATCGAAGGTTGGCTTCTGGAGAAATGATAGATATTACTCCGAGCGGTCCCGGGTCCAATAATGTTACTGAGATTGTTGCCTACCAGGGAGAAGTATATATTGCACCCAGAGGATATTCCAGTGGATTTGTCCCACAGGTGTTTAATGATGGGATATATTATTTTCAGCCAGAAACAGGGTGGGAGACCCTGAACGCGGGTGATGAATTGGACCCACTTAGGGTCAATTCCAGTTTCGCGCGGGCTTTCTACGATAGAAATACAGAAACTGCTTTTTTAGGATCATTTGGGAAAGGGATTGTAGAAATAAAAAATGGAGAACTACAAGCTTTTTACGATTGTCTTAATTCAGGACTAAGTACTATTTCTGGAGTCTGTTTGGCCGATAATCCATTATTTTTAGATACACGTATCAGCGGCCTTAGCGTAGATAATCAAGGTTATCTTTGGGTAACACAGACATTTGCAGAAGAACCATTGTTAGTAAAGTCTCCCGATGACCAATGGTTTGCAGTTCCCAATAACAGATTCCGTACCAACACAGAATTTATTGGTATGATTACAGATGACTTGGGGAGCAAATGGATCATCAATCGTCGTAAAGGGCTAATCGTGTACAATGATAGTAACACGCCTGAAAATCTTCAAGATGACAAAGTTGTAAATCTCAACCCTATTCGTACCAATAGAGATGCAGAATGTGATCCCACCTCTGAAGCATTGTCCATTGTGAAAGACTTAGATGGATTCATTTGGGTAGGAACCAATAAAGGAGTGGTCGTATATTTTGATCCTTTTACTGCAGCATTTGGCGATCCAGTCGAAGGGACACGACCCGTTTTCAATGGTCGATGCTTATTAGAGAATGAGCAGATTCTTTCCATTGCAATTGATGGGGCCAATAGAAAATGGTTTGCAACGGAAAATGGTGTATTTTTATTAAATGAGACTGGAGAGGAGTTGATACAACATTTTACCACCCAAAATAGCCCATTACTTTCAGATAGAGTAAACCACATTTCGATTGATCAAGCTACCGGACAAGTTTTCTTTGCAACTGATAAAGGAATTATCAGTTATGCTAGTAGTGCAACGGAATCGGTAGTTGGATGCCAGGAAGTATTGGTATATCCCAATCCAGTGTTTACTGATTTTGATGGAGATGTAGTAATCAAAGGTTCTTCACGTGATGCAACTGTCAAAATTACGACAGTTTCCGGACGTCTAGTACGCGAACTTCGTGCGAATGGCGGCACGACCACATGGGACTGTCGTGATATACGTGGAGAAAAAGTTCATTCTGGTATTTATCTTGCCATGATCTCAGATGATGACGGTGATAATGCATGTATTGGAAAATTTACAGTCATTAGGAGGTAAAAATATGTGCGCATTCCATCCTAATGTTTTGCTGTAAACGTATGTATGCCACATGATCATTCGTTAAGTTGTCATGCTGTAAAAAGGCTTTATGGATATTGAGAAAAAGTTGTGTTTAGATACCTGACATATTTCCGAATTCAGAAGGCTGAATATCAAAATTGGAATGACTTTCGTATTCCATCTCTTACTAGTTTATCTATAAAATAATGAATCAAAGGCTGTTATTGATTTTTGTAAAACACCCCATTCCCGGAAAAGTAAAGACTCGATTAGCAGAAGGAATAGGAGAGCCTACTGCAGTAGCCATTTACAAGGAATTACTTACCTATACGTTATCTATTTCTCAGCCTGTAGATGCAGATAAAGTCGTGTTCTATGGTAATCAGATACCTCCCAATGACCTTTGGAGCGATGCTGGATTTCCCAGGTATCTCCAAGAAGGTCCAACACTTGGAGAAAGAATGTCTAGGGCCTTTGAATGGGGGTTTAAGGAGGGATACAGGAATATTACCATTATAGGAAGCGACAGTGCGCAATTAACTACTCAAATACTTGAAGAAGGATTTAATCATCTTACTGAGTATGAGGCTGTCATAGGCCCAGCATATGATGGGGGATACTATTTATTGGGTATGAATCGTATCATTCCGGGCGTATTTACTGACAAATATTGGAGTACAGATACCGTATTTTCTTCGACAATTAGAGATTTTACTCTGGCTGAAATCTCCTATTATCTTTTACCTACACTTTCTGATGTGGATACCATAGATGATCTGCCTGGTACTTTTTTGGAAAAATGGCTTGAGGATCAAAGTATTTCTACTACTAAACACGTATCCAAAGAATAAGGAGCGAGATAAATTCATATGTGATTTTCTCATTTCAATAAGTGTGGATGTTAAATCTACACTTATTGAAAAATCATTATAGGTTAGATTTTATATACCTTTTTGTATTACTTGCCGACAAGTACATCATATCTTCTGACTTATAGCTAACATTGATATATGAATTTTCATCTCAAAGCCCTGTTATTTCTCTTGCTATCTACATTTCAAATGCTTGCCATTGCAGATTCTCCTTTAACGAGTACGCCCTTTTCTAAGGCTTATATGGAAATAGATCAGGTGAGAAAAGCTGCAGAAAATCAAAATATGCTAACAGAAGAACTTGCAGCTTATATACACAATCCCCAGGAACCAATTGTCTACCGACTGGCTGTAATTAATGCAATATCCTGGAGCATAGATGGAACGAAAAATTTTCAAATATATCTCGATTATATCTTGCGAAATGATTCTTCTATCAATGAGGACAATTTTACTCGTTTATGTACTCCCGATCAACTAATCTGTCTGGCTTATTTGAAAGCGATGGATGATTATTTTGATGTGGGATATGCATTTGAACTGGCAGAACTGGCCTTGGAAAAATACAGTGATGATAACCGCCCTTTCAGTGTTTATATTGTACATGCCCTTATAAAGGCTCAGATAAAATTGGACGAGGATTGGTGTGAAGTGTATCAAGCTACAGCTTCAGTAAGGGATATGACATTGTTAGAAATGGACATGAAAGATGGGGCTCAGAAGATTATTTTTGAATATATGGATCTATATAAAGGGGACTGTACATCAGAGAAGGAAAAAAACTAGAAATAGTATGAACTAATCAAGAAAGATAATTTGTTTATGTCAGATTTTACCACCATCACACCCATTTTCGCAGTACTTGATCATGCTTCATCTGCGGTATTAGACCTTTCTGATTATCCCTATTCGATGTATTTCCTGGAAATTTATACGACAAAAGGTGTGGCTTTAAAGAAAGTGATTAAGCGGTGATGGGGGTATCCGTTTATGCATGAGGGCATGATTATAAAGCAAAATGAATCAGATTCACAATGTATGTTCAATAAGTGCGTGTATCCATCCCTTTGGAGGATTTACACCCGCAATTATTGAGAACTGAATAAACTATAATAATGATTATCACGTTTGAGTTCTTAGTTTGCTTCGGAATACCATCCTAA
>CAZZEC010000162.1:0-12197 GCA_964652565.1 uncultured Bacteroidia bacterium | reverse complement strand
AGAGTAACCCATAGCAGGTGCAACGGGAAAATGTAAAGGGGCAAAATATCTGTGGTGTGTATCCCTGTGATAGATTTTGTAAGCACTTTCTTTGACTGCCCAAAGTGTGGCAATAGCGTGGAGCGGATTTATTGATCTTTTAACAAAAATCTGTTCTTCTGTCGTAAAAAGCTTGTCCAGGTATCGTTGATTCAATTCTTTAGCCCTGGTCGAAAGGGACTGATAGCAGACAATATCATTTCCTGTCATTCATTTACTCTTGATTGAATGATATCTACGGCCGAACCCACCGTTAACATTTTTTCTGCTGCCTCATCATCAATTTCAATGTCAAATGCTTCTTCTGCATCTAAAATAATATCTACAAGATGCGCAGAATTAATCTGTAGATCTTTTAACAAGTCTGTTTCTGAAGATACTTGTTCTAATAAGTTTTTATCATCCACATAAGGTTCTATGATAATTCTTAGCTTAGATAAAATTTGTTCCTGATTCATACACATAAGTTAACGAAAAATAATGTGATGGTTCGAAAATGCTTTTATCCTCATGTAATTTACTGTTTCATATATAATTATATATTCATCCATTCAAGTCTCCCACTTTTTAAAAAGCGCACAAGCATTGACATCACCAAAGCCAAAACTAGATTTAGCAATGACGTTAAAACCAGTTTGTGTTAGTAATTGTTGTGGTACTTTATCTGGGCTAATAATTGCTTCAATTTTCGGATGAAGGTCTTCTGAATTTATTGAAGCGTGGAAAAAATCCTTATAGAGTTGTAGGACTACTGCTACTGATTCAATGGCTCCTGCTGCACTTAGACAATGGCCAATCATAGATTTTAAGGAATTTACATAAGGAAAATTTTCATCTTTTCGGTTCAGTGTAGATGCCCAATTTTCTATTTCTATAGGATCTCCCATAGTAGCAGTAAGATGTCCAGAAATCGCATCTATTTGTGAAGGAAGTATACGACTGTTATTCAGAGCACTTGTGATACAACGCTGTATTCCCTCTGAGTTTGGGGCGGTCATAGACCCCCTGCTGCGCTGTCCTCCTGAGTTTAATGCACCCCCGAGATATTCCGCATATATTCGTGCTTTACGGGTTATGGCTTGATCCAAATCTTCCAATACCATTGCAGCACCGCCTGAACCGGGAACAAACCCCTTAGCCGTAGCACTCATAGGCCTTGAAGCTTGTTCAGGGCAATCATTATATTTTCTGCACAGTACGCGCATAGAATCAAATCCTCCCCACACATATGGTCCATGACTGTCGCAACCCCCTGCAATCATCCGAGTCGCATGGCCGGATCGGATGCGTTCGGCAGCAAGGATGATCGCTTCTGTACCAGTTGCACATGCTGAAGCATTTGTTGTGACTTGATTGCCCAGTCCGATAGCTCCCCCAATATGTGCACTGGCACTGCTCGACATCGCTTGTTCGATCAATCTACTTCCCAGCTTCTTGACTCTGCCAGCATCTACTTCATATACACCATCTCTGAGTGCTTCTATTCCTGTCATTCCCGAACCCATAATACACCCACTGTCCCAAAAAGGAGTGTCATTTGGAGCGATTGTCAACCCAGCATCTGCCCAGGCATCTTTGGCAGCTATGACGCCATACATTACACCTGAACTTTTTAAGGTCTTAATTGTCAGTTCATTAAAATACAAAGACTTGACATGTTCCTCCAAAGGTGGAATACCACCCACCTGACATCCAAAGTTTAATTCAGCAAGTTGTGGTATGTATCGAATACCTGATTGACCATGTAGAAGAGCGTGTTCAAAATCTTGTTTCCCTACCGCATTAGGTGCTACGACACCTATACCTGTAATGACTATACGTTTGGACATTGGGTAGATGTTTGGTTTAAGAGTTACCTTAGGTATTGTTAGCTATCATCCCTGAGAGTTCACCTTTACAGACTACTTCTTTATTGGCATTTCTCATAATGATAAAACTTTTCAATTTATTGAGTCTGAAATATATTTTATCCCCTCTGACAAATACTTCTTCTTCAGGGTATACAGGTTTTAAAAAATCAACCTCAGCTGAGGTAAATATAGGTATGTATCTCTGATCAGCAGCGTAATGTTGAAGAATATAATGTATGCCCAGACCAACCAATCCGATTTGAGCCATGGTCTCAATGAGTATGACTCCAGGAGTAATGGGGTTCTCTGGGAAATGCCCCAGATAATAAAATTCGTTCTTTTTAAAAGTGTATGATCCTGTTATGTAATCATCATGTATTGAGCTGATCTTATCAACAAATCTAAAAGGCGGCTGCTGTGGGATTAAATCTAATATTCTCTGTTCTTCACTCATAGGAAGTATTGGTAAACGAGTAAGTTAATAAATATATAGGTGAATGAATTCGCTACTGCAAGCGTTCTCCACCATCTACGGGTATCACTGCTCCATTGATCCATTGTGATTCAGGGAGACACAGTAAGAAGATTACGTTTGCAATATCCTCAGGTGTAGTAATGCGTTTTAATGGATTGCGTTCGGAAGCGATTTGGAGCATTTGCTCAGAATTCGGGATCAATCTAAGTGATGGAGTATCAGTAATACCTGCTTGAATGGCATTAGCTCTTATGCCAAAGGGCCCAAGCTCCACTGCCATTTGGCGAATAATCGCTTCAAGTGTCGCTTTGGCAGCAGAAACAGCCCCATATCCAGGCCAAACTTTGTGATTTCCTTCACTCGTAAGACCGATGATACTGGTAGGATTAGTTAAAAGATTGGCTTGTAAAAGCTCATCGGCCCAATCCCAAAGACTCGTAGCCATAGCTTCCAGGGTAAGGTGATAGTCTTTACTGGTCAGATTAGGAGAAGGCGGATCCCAAAGTGGTTTTAAATTACCCTTTGCGATACAATGTAATACTAAGTTTAAGCGTATCGATCCGTTCATGTACTTCTTTAGCTTCAAGACTATGTGATTTCTTTGATCTTTATCAAGTGCATTTACATTGAAGGTGAGCAATTCAATCGGATACTCCCGAAGTTCATCGAAATGTAGGTCTATAGAAGGAAGATTCGCTCTTCTGTCTCTATGCAATATACAGAGGTTCATACCGTGTGCAGCCAACTTTTTGGCTGAGGCTAAACCTATACCACTTGAACCTCCTAAAATAAGTCCCCATGTAGAGGATAGTATCGATTGCATATAAATATGTTACCTGTTGGGGCTATGTAATAACCCAGAAGTTAACGATATACTACAGGCTTTCAAATTAGGGGTCCATATTTCTAAGAAAACGAATCATAGGCTTTTGATCAGCATGTATTCTGTTGCAGTGTGGGGCTAGAAAGACATGAGTTCAATATATGCCCTAAGATCTTCCACTTGCTGATGGCTCATTCTTTCCAGAGGATAATGAGGCATATAAGGTCTATGACCTGGTATGGCATAGGTGCCATAGCGAATAATTTGGTATAAAGAAAAATGAGAATCATCGGGTATCTTATTTTTCAGATGTCTGAATGAAACGGTAGAATAGTCTAATTCATAGCGAGATGCTCCTCCTTTTTTATGGCAATGTAGACAACTAAGCTCATAAATAAATGCTCCACGTTCTGGATCTCCTGTGTATTCGTAGCCTTCGTTTTTATCGGCAGGTGCACTTCCAAATGTTGCAGGAGAATAGGGCAAAAATAGGCTATCCAATTTAGATTCGATTTGAGAATGACTTACAGATCGAAATCTTTGTTGGTTAAAGGCTAAATAATCTTCGGATTGAAGATTAAGGTCTCCTAATTTGACTTGCAAAGTCCAAAAGTAGGCCAATATGGCTTCTATTTCCCATTCTTGTAGTTCTCTACCCTGGGAACATTCAATGGCACAGAGTTGGATAGCTTTTTTTAGATCTTTATTAGCGGCTTTTACCTTTTCACCATATTTCTTTTCGTAATCATCATTGTACCAACTTTTGCGATTTACAATTCCATGAAATGTAGTACCCTGGAGAAAAGGTAAGTTCTGAGATATAGCAAATTCTAGTCTTTCTTCTGGATCTCTGCTACTAAGATCCGGGTCTTCCTGGACTACATTATGACAATGCGTACATACAAAATGTTTACTGATATAATTGGTTTTTTTCCCGAATTCATCTATCGTTCTTCCAAAATGTACAAAATCCTTACCCTGTTGTACTTGCATACTAGATACATGATACTGATAATGAGTAGGTTCTTGTCTGCCTAGTTGGGTTAATGCTTCCTGAAGGGTAGTGTCAGGATTCCAAAGTGGAGGGTAATATCTCGTCGATTGGGTAAGCGAAATACCCAACAGCATCACAAAAGCAATCGCGATTTTTTTTAATACCATCTTCCCTTTAGCTTAAATATTCTCGATATGTTAAATCCTATATGAATATCCCCCTGTTGCCATTTTCCATTTGTTTCAGTGATAAATTGTTTTTCGATCATCCCAGTTGAGTTGCTAATATGGATTTGAAAAACATGCCCTCCGGTCTTTATATCCATACCCAATGATAGAGAGGGCTCAATGCCATCACTGACTTGTCCGGGAAACAAATAATAATATTCGATGATCAAAGAAATGTTCTTGGAAATGTCCCAGCCTGCTGCAGCCCCTACCGCCCAGACATCATGTTTTTCCAGGTTCGATGCTATGTAATTGCGATGTATAAGTGTCGGCATTACTTGCCAGGATATACGATCTCCTAGTTCTCCTCCCATAATTAATTGATGGGTAAAGAATAAATTTGAGTTGGGAAAAGTATTTCTAAGTGAATCGTTGTCTCTGATGGTCCGATATGCGATGGATGTTAAATAGGTTGCAGCAAATGGTAATCGATAATCTTCAGTAGCTTTACCAAATAATCTGAATTTCATAAATCCATCGTAGGTCTTCTCAAAGGAACTTCTGCCAATACCTATAGTCCAGGAATTATTCATAGCATATTCCAGTCCTAGTCTAATATTTGCCTGATCCAATCCAAAAAATTGATATCCTCCTGCATTGACTCTTCCAAATCTGTGTGAGATCAACAGCTCCATCTCTCCGCCAGATCGGGTTTCTAATGAGTGTCCATTGATAATTCTTGTTCCATCAAAAATTCCTGATATACGATTTCTTCTTTGAGAATGGACCATTAATGGAATACATATTAAGGATATAACAAGGATTCTATACGAAGATATCATCAGGTTAGTATTAATTTTCAATGGCACCTTGAGTTATCCATCTTGCTATCAACTTTATATCACATGAGTCCAGTTTTCCGGCATTAAGCGGCATAGATACATACTGAGGGTCGTGCTGTATGCTGCCCAGTAGACTGTTATCATTTGCGTATACGATGATTTGAGCATACCCATCAAGATTAACACCCCCCTGCGCTTGTTGATCATTATGACATGAAATACAATGAGTTTCCATAATGGGAATTACATCCCTGGTAAAGGAAACTTCGCCCTCTGAACAGGTTATCATCAAATCTAGTTCTTCTCCCACATCGTAGTGGCATGCGGAAAAAAATACAAAAGCTAATATGTATCCAATATGTTTTACGTCCATGAATAGGCTTTATGCTTAATTATTGGGTGCACCTTGATCAATCCATGCTTTGATAGCTTTTATTTCACAAGGAATCAATTGTCCTCCAGGAGGCATGGGAGAATACTTGCTATCATGAATGATCGCACCGTAAAATCTCGGGTTCCCAGCTTGCTTTTTGACTTCCTCATAGGTAGAAAGGTCAATACCTGCCTGAGCGTTATTGCTACCATGACAGACTGTACAATAATCGGTTAAAATAGGTTGTATGTCTTGACTGTAAGAGATATCTGAAACATCGCATGATTCGCAAGTGTATGGATCTTTCAACGTATCCTGTATCGCACAGGTATTATCTGAATTATCGGTAATTGTAAGCTCTATATCGACATAACCTATTGATCCCATGGACAAGCTAAAGGACGCAGGCGAGCCATATTGACCTTGAAGATCAATCCCTCGACCTTGGACAGAATACGTTGTACCAAGACCTCCCCCTGTAGGATTGAGTTCAAATGTTAGAAAGTCATCAGTATTATCCATGGGAGTTCCATTGTCATTACATGTAACGTTTGTAAGTCCACTTTGCATGATATCACATGTCACTGCTGAAATACATACCCCTGGGTCTATGAGTAACAAAGAAGCAGTACATTCTGGATTGATGGTGTCAGTAATCACGATCGTGATATCTCCCTTTCCTGCTGAGCCTAGCGGACTTTGAAAGGCTTGGGTTTGACCATAGGTACCACTAGCCTGTATGCCTCCCCCTGTAACTGTATATTGACCAACGATATTACCTGCAGAAACATCCAGCATGAATGTGATGTAATCATCATTTGGATCTGCAGGCGTTCCATTATCATTACAATTTATAGCTGACAAATTAGCTTGTGTAATATTACAAGGAGGTGTACATGTCCCGGGATTGGTAATGGTAGCTTCTATTGAACAATTCGGATTATTGCTATCAGATATGGTAATAACTATATCTGAGTTGCCAGCAGTTCCCTGAGGAGTATTAAATGTAGTTTTTTGACCAAACGTCCCAGTCTCATTAATTTCCGGTCCGGATACCTGATAACTTCCACTGACTCCTACTCCTGTTGGATTTAATGAATAAGTGATAAAGTCATCATTAGGGTCGTTGGGGGTGCCATTATCATTACAAGCAATGTCAGCTAGACCCGATGCCAGAAGGTTACATTCCGGAGTACATACACCCGGGTCTGTGAGCGTAAACTCGAGCGTACAGGAACCCGAATCAGCATCCGTTATGGTGAGATTTATATTTCCTTGTCCTGCAGTTCCTGCCGGAGTATTAATTTGTGTATTTTGCCCAAATACTCCTGTAGTATCTATTCCACCACCCGTTAATTGATAAGTCCCACTGAGACCTTGTCCACTCGGATTCACATTGAATGTGATATAGTCATCATTTGGATTGGCAGGCGTTCCATTATCATTACACTGAATGTTTGATAGTCCGGCCTGAGAAATGTTACAGGGAGGTATTGACGTACACGCACCGGGATCGCTGACAACTACCACAAGTGTACAACCAGTTGAATCTCTATCGGTGATGGTAAGTGTTATATCTCCGTTACCCGCAGTGCCGGTAGGAGTAGTGAAAATGGTAGGTTGGCCAAATATGCCAACTTCATCAATTCCATCACCAGTAAGTGAATATTCCCCACTAGTCCCAATACCCATGGGATTTAATGTAAAGCTGATATAATCATCATTAAGGTTGTCAGGTGTTTCGTTATTATTGCATTCGATATTGGAAAGTCCTGATTGTGTGATATTGCAGGGTGGGGCTACATCACAGGTACCTGGATCTGTAATGGAAAGCGTTAATGTGCAAGAAGATGAATCACTATCCATAAGGGTTAATGTAAGGTCTCCGTTACCTGCAGTTCCTGTGGGAGAAGAGAAAAAGGTCTCTTGGCCATATACTCCGGTTTCATTGATTCCTGCACCAGTAAGAATGTAGGACCCACTGGTTTGACTGCCGATTGGATTCAAAGAGAAACTGATATAGTCATCCGATGTGTCATCTGGAGTACCATTATTATTACATTCTATATTGGCCAGTCCTGATTCATTTATAATACATAGTGAATCCATCGTGTCGGACGTATCACTTGAGCAGGTTCCTGGATCCTGGAGAATAAATTCAACTTCACATTCAGTTGAATCATTAATCATATTGGTAAGTGTAATATTAATATCACCCTTTCCTGCTGTTCCTTTAGGAGTGACAAATTCTGTTTTTTGTCCAAACTGACCAATGGCATTAATTTCTTCTCCATTGAGTGAATAGGAACTACCTATATTGCCACCTGAAGGGTCCAGGTAAAAAATGATAAAGTCATCTGAAGAATCTCCAGGTGTGTTATTGTCATTACACGTAATATCGCTCAGTCTTGGATCTACAGTTAGGCAAGTATCTATTTCAGTATATGTTGTATCAATAGGAGTGTCTCCTTGCGAGATAAAAAGACGTTTGGAATATACACATTGTCTTTTTTCCGTATCGGTAAGCGTGAGAACAATATCATTTGAGGGGATTTGAGATGCAGGTAGATTGATGTTTAAGAGTTGATTATATCTCCCTATTGTATCAAAACTCGCAGCAGTTAATTTATAAGCGCTACTCAAATTAGCTCCTTTTACGTTAATGCTAAAAGCGTAATAATCATCGGAAATATTTTCAGGAGTGTTATTATCCAGTAACGTTATCTTTGATATATCTACCTCTGTAAATTCACAATAGCTATCACAGTTCGTATTCAATCCACCCTGCGATATCCATGTATTAATTTGTTGTATCTCAATAGGGGTAACTGTTTCCAAATCTAGTGGAGGTGTATGTGGATCTGTATCTAGTTGATTGAAAATTTGGGAGAGTTTACTTTGCGAACTATCATTTGATGAAATGAGTTGAATGACCGCCTGGTAGTTATCCAGGTTGATATCTGCCTTTTGATCTTCTTCATTATGGCAACCACTACTTGCACATTCTCTAATAATCACAGGCAATATTTGTTGCTGAAAAAGGATGACATCTACATCACAAGTATCTTTCAGAAAGATCGTGTTGGGATCAAGAAATGGAGTAAGTACCTCATCTCCAAAATTATCACATCCCCAATACAGACTAACGGCAACAATACTTATTATCAGTTTTAAGAGTAAGGGTCTGCTCATATGCACAAGTTTAATTTGTGCAAAAAAGCTTAAATTTTTTCCAAATATATATTTACAATTGTATAATTATTTACATGTAAATGTAATATTTATTTATCCTTTGTAATAATTTGGAAATTCAGTTTGGCTATTAATGTGGATGGGGAATAATTTTATTTTTCACACATATATATTGAATGGTATCATAATGAGTGTGTTTTCATAATTTACTTGAATTTATATGGACCTTTTATCCTGTAAATTATCCGGGATATAATGATACATTTATCAGTTAATGTTACTTATCAAGCTTTTTAAGCATGTAAGTTGAATATATATTTTTTAATCAAGGGATCCATTTTAATAATAGTCTTTGCGCGGAAAATCCTGGACCAAAACTTAACATAAGCCCCCAATCACCTATAGGTATTTCTCTATCCATGAATCGTTCCATTACGTATAAGACCGTTGCACTTGACATGTTCCCATACTCGCTCAACACCCATTGGGAGTCATCGATATTCTTTCCGTACTTTCCCAACAGCTCTTCTACAATTTGAATAATTTTCTTCCCCCCAGGGTGGAAGATGAGGTGATTAAGCGAATCTATTGATATACAGTTTCGATCTAAAAACGGGAATATAATTTCAGGAAAATGTTGTTCAATTCTTGAAGGGACAGTTGGATCTAATACCATTTTAAACCCTGAATTGACAATGTCATATCCCATCATATCTATAGCATCATAAAAATGATACATCTCAGTATCAATGATCGTAGGTTTTAATGAATCGGAAGGTCCTAAAATTGCACAAGCAGCTCCGTCTCCAAAAATAGCAGCACTAACGATATTTGTCATAGAGAAATCATCATGCTGAAAAGTTGTAGTAGGTGATTCTATGGAGATAACAGCAGCGTACTTTTCGGGTTGAGATTTAAGAAATTCATTTGCATAGATAAGCCCTGAAGTGCCTGCAGCACAACCCATTTCTGTAACTGGTAATCGTATAATATCCTGTCTAAGATGGAGCTTATTGATTAAATAGGCATCCAGAGAAGGGATCATTATTTTGGTGCAACTGGTAGTAATGATGTAATGTACATCATCTTTAGAGATGCCTGCTTTTTCTATAGCAGCCAAAAAAGCTGATTCAGCAAGTTCGATAGACTTGTTAGCAAATTGATTATTTTTTTCTGCAAATGAAGTTTTGTTAAATACCTCATCAATATCCATGATAGAATATCTACGATCGACCCTTGCATATTTAAATATCCGCAAAATTTTATCCTGCTGACGTTGAGGCAAATCTGAGATCCAATCCACGACATAGGGCAAAATTTCTTCAGTGGGGCGCGTGTAAGGAGGAAGTGCTTTGGCTACAGAAAGAATTTTAGGTTGATAATTGTTCATGTGTATCAATTATAATCTGATGACGAAACGCCCATCTCCACTTTATAAGATAGGGATAAGGTAAAACGTTTTTAGCTATCTTTTGCCATTCTCTATGGGTGAAACCTTTACGGATAGACAATAGCCCATCATGTCGAGTCATATGGTTGGCACCGCAAACCCTGGTAACACCTTGAAAAAGTAAATATGGAAGCCAATGTCTTTGTAAATCATTGATTGTAACGCCATATGTAGTTTGATTACATACTTTAGGTATATAGTCTTGAAGTGTTTGAGTATCGAAATGATGTAGAATAAGATTAAACATGATCACATCAAAAGATCGAGTTAAAAAAGATTCTGAAAACATATCCAATACTTCATATTGTATTTCGGGATAGGAACCCGACTGGATTCTGGCATAGTCAATGATGTGAGGATTGGCATCAAATCCATAAAAACTTGCGGTTATAGATTCTTTTTTGAAATACCCAGACAATGCCCTCAATGTATCTCCACCACCACAACCTATATCTGCAATACGCAATGGAGTATCTAAACACTTCCAATCATACTTTTTGATAAAGTAATGAAAGCTATCCTTAATAATCGCATAGCCTCCTAACCACTTGTTAATCATTTGCAATTGCCCTAATGTATCATGGAGCATTTTACCACTCATATCCAGATCGTCCATAATTTCTGGAATGAGTTGACGTTCTTGGAAGGAAAATCTCATGATCAGGAATAATAATGACACATAGGTTCTTTCGATATCGATTGACCATGTGTTAATTTAATAATGTGGGATAACATGCCAGGAAAAATAGAGAGTATGCTAAGTGCACTCTCTGAAAAAGTGCGGTTTTCAAAGCTTTTTTGGATATTTCGACCTATCCATAATCTCCTCGCAAAGTGCTTGTGCCAAATAATGGTATATCGTTCTTCTAGTGTTTGGCGATCCATTGTATGTTGAAAGTAATCTAAAATGAGTTCCGATAGGATTTGAGCAGATCGAATGGCCATAGCCATGCCATTTCCACATAGTGGAGTGATCAATCCAGCAGCATCGCCTGACATGAGCATATGATCTACAACCTGTTTTTTTGGATAAAAAGATATTTCATTAATGACTAAAGGCTTTTCAAATATAGAGCGACTATGTGTAAACAAGTATTTCAAATGAGGATTCTTACACAACACTTCAGATTCCAATATTGGAATAGTTTTATATTTACGCAATAATTGGTTATCAACCATGTAGCAGACGTTTACAATGTTATTTTCCACCATTGACACCCCACAATATCCCGATTGAAAGTTGTGCAGGGAAACTAGATCATTAGGGTGTTCTAACAATCTATGATATTTTACTCCTAAATAAGGCGAACGTTGTAGAAAGAAAGGTCGTTGGAAAACCCGGTCTAGTTGAGATCTTTTACCATATGCACCTATTACTACAGGAGATTTATAAGACTTCCCTTCTGAAAGCTCTATCGTAAACTCATCATGCCTAAACATGACATGATTAACAGTTGTGTTAACATGAACGGTAACTCCATGCTTCAATGCTTGAATATATAGAAAATGATCTAATTTATATCTACTTATACTGATCGCACCTAAGGGCAACGGCGTTTCCAGTAATTTTCCCGAAGGAGAGGTCAGCTGTAAACGCTTGATATCCTGATAGCCCAGTTCAGTAAGATCTATTTCCAGTGATTGCAAATAGGGTAGTATTTCCTTTGAGATATATTCTCCGCAAACTTTATGGAAGGGGTAAGATTTTTTTTCAACCAATACTACTTGTAATCCTTCACGAGCTAAATGAATAGCATTAACCAGTCCTGCTAACCCTCCTCCTACAATCAATATATCAGTTGAGCGGAAAACCATTCAAGAAATATACGTATATATTTTATATTATAATCCCAAACTATGGTATAGATTTTGGCTATTTATGCGTGATAAAGCAGACATTTTTATCTTATCTTTGTCTTAGATATACCTCAGTTGCGTTTGTAAAATAGTAGTTGGACTAATAATTGGGACCATGGATACATTGGATGAAGT
>CAZZEC010000161.1:0-12334 GCA_964652565.1 uncultured Bacteroidia bacterium | reverse complement strand
GCAGTATAAAAACGATGATTAATGAGTTGTGAGAGAGACTGTTCTTCCCATTCTACATCGGAATATGTTTCAGCAGAAATATACTCGTATTCTAATCTTAGCATCTCCTTAAGTCGGAAGTAACGTTTCCTTCCATAATGTGAATGTGTAGCATCGAGAAGAATTTGATGGGATTTGGACTCAGGTATGTTCGTTTCTGACGATTGTTGTATCAAATGTAAGACTAATTCCTTGCAGTCTTCAGCATATTCCTGATCGGTAAGGAAGTCCTTGGCAATCCTTATACTTACAGTAGTAGGATCTTCATCTCTTTGTGTATAACCCGTGAATTGAAACCATGCAGCAAGTTGGATGGCATCACCTTGAGCCGAAGAGACCTCTTCATCTTTGATAGTATCTTTACATACATTGACAATTTCAGAAGTAAGTTGATAATTGTGAAATAGGCAATATTCAGGCAAATTCTCCTGGAGGTGATTAAAGACATATGCCTCAGCTCTATCTAAGATATCTTCTTTTTGGCTCATGATAGGTTTTTCTCCTTAATTTGATCAATAATATATGAGGTTTCTTCGGGTGAGATATAGAAATTTCGTATTTTTTGCTTATATCTCTCTGAAAGAACTTTGTGGGAAAGAATATAGTTTTTAGTGGACAGTATGTATTCTCCCATACCTCTATGAATAGCGTGTAAATCAGCAATTCGCTCAGCTCCTATTCGAAAATGATGAAATAACAAATATCCAACTCCAAACAGCATCATATTTCCTACATGTTTGGTGGAATAATCTACAATATGACCTAGTTCATGTCCCAGCCATCCTACCTGAACCTGATATGGCAGATCCATGACGTTTAGTGCGCAATCAACATCCTTTACATTATTCATTCTAATGATATATCTTCTATGTTTCTTTCGTCGAAACAGTAAGTCTTTTTTGGGTTGGGCAAGCATGGTGGCAAATGTATTTTTCTGAAACTTAAACTCAATATGAGTATCTGTTAAATCCGGATAGTATGATAAAGCTTCGATACAGGCAGGTGCAATTTCCTTGGGTATAATTTTATTTTTTTTGATCAAAGATAATGAATTTATCAAGTTGATGTAATATTTGATTAATAAATATGAGATGAAAGAATATATATAACTAAATACGGATAAATAGTGGATATGTTTTTTTCTATTTCTATTGATCTAGCTAATGCTGTGTAAACTTTTTTTACAGTCGCTCGTTCTATAGATATACATACCAACGCTTAACAAAAAAACATATATTCTTGAATGGATTTTATTCTATTTGATAAATTTGATACAAGGTTCGAAGAATTAGCTAGTAAATTAGTGTCAAAATTGGAAGGATGGGTAGAGGATGTCGTATTATCAATACCCAACTTTTTGATTGCACTGATCGTCATTATACTATTTATCATCCTTGCAAAAGTAGCGGGAAATGTTTCGCAAAAACTATTGACGAGGGTTTCTAGCTCCAGTGTAATCAACCGGTTGCTGAAAAATTTTATCATATATCTATTATTGGCATTAGGGATTTTTACCTCACTTGAGGTTCTTAATCTTGGAAAAGCCGTTACCTCTTTGCTAGCAGGTGCAGGTATTATAGGGTTGGCATTGAGTTTTGCATTTCAGGATATTGCAGCAAATTTTGTGTCTGGTATATTGATAGCCATCAGGCAACCTTTTAGAGAAGGGGATTTGATAGAGACTCATGACTATATGGGGCATGTTTCCAAGATTAATCTAAGATCTACATCTATCACTACTTTTCAGGGACAAAATGTTATGATCCCCAATAGAAAAGTTTTTGAAAACCCCGTCACAATCTACACTACTGGTTACAGAAGGATAGATCTCAAAGTAGGAATATCTTATGGAGAGGACCTGGATTTCATTGAAAGGGTAACAATAGAAGCGATACAGTCTTTAGAATTCCTCGCTGAGGAAAAGGATGTAAAATTATACTTTCAGCAGTTTGGAGATAGTTCAATCAATTTTATCGTAGTTTACTGGATAAGATATCCAGATGTCAATTATTTCATGGCTAAAAGTGAAGGAATAAAGCGAATTAAAGCTGCATATAACCAACATGATATCGTAATACCTTTCCCTATACGTACATTAGATTTTGGAGTCAAAGGAGGAAAGTCATTGGACGCTGTTGTAGCAGATAATGTTCCTTTTTCAGTAAGTTAATGTTCAATATGTATGACATAATTGTATTTTCTCGTATTTAGTCTTGATAAAATGTATTTATCTCCCATTTTAGAGGGTAAAAAACTAAAATGATCAGGTAAGTTGTGTTTTTTATTCAAAAATCTAAGTAGAATAATGAAAGCTAGTATCTTACCTATGAAATTAAGGAATTGATTCTACT
Source organism: uncultured Bacteroidia bacterium (assembly GCA_964652565.1). GTDB lineage: Bacteria > Bacteroidota > Bacteroidia > J057 > J057 > JBCCTX01. The sequence continues at coordinate 9,944 of CAZZEC010000161.1, read as the reverse complement.
ATTGTATAGGTTGATACACATACAATGAATTTCATGAATCTCTTTGAGACGATTCGCTAAAGTATGTCAATGTTGAAAGGTTACCTTGATTAGAAATAAAAGCTCAATCTGAAAAGAATTAAACATTTTATGAAAGAAATGTACTCATTCAACGAGAGATAAGTTGCATACTTAATGGAAAGTACGGTTTTACTTATTTTTGTTGAATAGAGCTTTAAAATCAGAATAAGCTACTTTCTGTATGCTTTAATTATTACATTTCAACGATAAAAAACCAAAGGAGAAACAAATCTTTGTTTCTCCTTTCAAAATGGGTTTTCATAAAGGGTAATATTAGGCCGCAAAATGCCGCGTTCTGCCATAAAATGGTCGATAGATGATATAGTTGTTATACTTTGATGGGGTTTGTGCCCATATTTGTCGTCCTGTCTTACAAATTTTTTCTAATGCATCCCTCAATTCGGCTTCTAATCTTTTATAATCATTATACTCTTGTTCTGATGATTGGCTTAAAATAGATTCATATTCCTCACATTTATGAGCTAGAGAAACGATGAAATTAGCATTTAAGCCATGTTTTGTAAACTCAGCCAGATCTCTGGCTGCACACAGGACTTTTTCATTACATAACATCAACAAATCCTTAGGACTTAGTTCATTGATTAATGTTTTTACCGAGTACTTCATAAAGAACAGATTTAAGGGGTTCGAACAAGAAAAATACTTCACCTTTGCTAAAGATTTTTGTCTTCAGCAATCTCGTAATTATAGTAGTTGGTTAGTGCAAGTAACTTTAGGTAGACGTATATATAACAATAATAATAAATACCCGTACAAATTGCAAGCTGTATAACACTGTTAATTACAATAATTTATATATATATTTGTTTTATTATAATTGTAAAATTTAAATATCATTGTTGTGAAGCACTATCCCTGGGTACTGATCGTACTAATCTTGTGTGCAGGCTTAGTTCCTGCTCAGGAGAGGTTCAATAATCCTTTTAGTATTGACTATGAAAGAGGAATGGGAGGAGGAAGAATAGACGAAGATAGCCTCATTTGTGCATGGCCGAAAGCTGGCGTGAGAGATACGCCTGGGGACAGAGGGCAATACATACAATCTATTTACTTTGGTGAACAAGTACGCTTATATAGTAATGACATCAGAAGGGCTGATGGTAAAAATTTTATACATGTAGAAACAACCAGTGGAAGAGTAGGTTGGGTCGATCAGTACTACTTCATATCTGGAGGAGGATTGGTAACGTTACTTGAAGGTAAGACAATATATGAAGCGCCTTCACCTGTTACGGCTACTACGGAATCCTACAGACCTGGAGAACTGTTAATACTAAGTGATTATCAAGATGGAAACTGGGTAGAACTAATTGGAGAACGCAAGCGTTTATCAGGGTGGGTAAAAGGGATTGATGAAGTAAGTTTTAATGCTGTAGATATTGAGTTTGCGAAGTTATATCAGGATGCGCTCAGCAAGACCTCTGTTACACAACGTCTTAGAGAGCTAGAAAAGATACGTAGAATGCCAGATCTGGCGCGTTCTGGATTGGAACCCATTATTACGCTTGCCGCATTGGAATATTCCTCACCTGATAGGGAAGTGATCATTACAGACCCTGTTACTGATGAAGTAATATATTATGACGATGGCTCTGGAGAATTTAGAGGACCCACAGATGAGTTACAACCAGAAGTTGTCGTTGAAAAAGTCATCGATATGGAAACGGGTAGATATTACAATCGCGTTACTGAGACTGGATTAATCGCAGAAGTAGATGGACCTAAAAAGCCTAAGTCTATTTATTGGGCCTATCATAAAACGCGTCCCAAAGGAAGTAAAGTCTTACTACACGTTCCAGAGGGTGGTTATCTACAATTAGAAATAGTTGACAGGCTCCGCAAAGATAATCCCGCATCGATAGGATTAGGTAAGCAGGTCCTTGAAGCTATATATGGCACTCGTCATGCTAAGTGGTCTACATTTTCCTATCCTCAATAAGTGTTAAATAGACTACAGACGATGGACGATTGTTTGACAACGGACGATAGAAGGAAAATAACTACTACAAAGTAATTAAAATTAATAATTCCAGAATTTCGTAATGTAACAATTTCGCAATACAGCAATATCATAATTCAACAGTCCCTCCACAGACCACTTCCAGTAAAGAATCTGGAGAGAAGTGCTCAGCGGAAAGTCTGATGATATCATCGGGTTGTATGTGTTTGATCACATTGAATTGTTCATCTATTTGGTCAAAGCTAATTCCGCTGACTAAAGAAAACCGAAGAATATCGCTGAGCTGAAATGGAGTTTCTCTTTCACTAATACTTCTTCCCAATAAATAATTTTTTACCAGATCTAGTTCCTCTGATTCAATTCGTTCGAGGGTTAATCGAATGATCTCTTTGCGTACTTCTTCAATCGTAGACTCCACATATTCATTTCCAACGTCGCTTTGGACCACGAAGTAACCACTATGTCTCATCGATACCCAGCCTGAGTGGATACCATAAGTATATCCCTTATCTTCTCTAATATTCTGCATGAGTCTGGAACCAAAATATCCTCCAAGGATTGTATTAACTACCTGCATCTTGTAATAGTCAGGATGCGATCGCTTGAATGTTGGATGACCTAGCCGAATAGTAGATTGCATTCTTTCCATTTGATGAAAGTGTCTTCCGGATTCGACATGTTGAGGGGGATCTTCAGCCTTGGATGTTTGTTGAAGTGGGGTACTCAATGACTCTGTTCCAAAAGTTCGTTCGAACAACTGGATAAGCGTATCTTCTTGAAAATTTCCAACAGCCGTAAGCATAAAATTTCCGGGGTAAAAATACGACTTGTGATAAGATGTGATATCATCTAATGTCAATTGTTCAATTTCCTCTGGCCCTTCATGAGACCCATAGGGATGATGAGGTCCATACAGAAGATGACCAAATAACTTTCTGGCTTGGAAGCGGGTTTTTTCTGATTCGACACTCAACCCTTGCAGCGTACGTTGACGCATAATTTCAAACTTGTCTTCGGGAAAAGTAGGTGTATACAATACCTCTTTGAGTAAGGGTAAACACTGTGCGAGGTTCTTATTTAACAAAGTGAGCTGTATAGCTATGGATTCCACTCCTGTGTTGTGTCCTAACCATGCACCATATCCGTCTAGTTTTCTGGCAAGTTCTAATCCCGTGTAGCTTTCAGTCCCTTCCTGCATGTTTCTCGCAGTAAAGTTTGCCAATCCAACTTTGTGTTCATATCCTTTTCCTGAATTGACGATCACCTGAATGGTAACTACCTCAACATTTCCATGCTGGATCATGTGTAAAGGTATTCCATTTGATAATTGAGTGGATCGAATAGAAGGTAAAGATACATTAGTAAGTGGACCTGCTACAGGTGCCTGCTTTCTGTCAATTTGAAGATACATCCGGTAAATAATATAATGTAGAGGAGTTTTGAGCAGATAAATACTTTTGTGCAGCCTGTTTAACTTCTTCAAGCTGTATAGATTGATAGATATCTGGTATTTGATTGATCAGTTCGGGATTTCCTAAGGCATCTGAAACAGCAAACTCTACCGCTTTACTTAGCATATTCGTTTTCTGGAGTATAAATGATGCACTAAGTTTATTTTTAATGCGCTGTAAACTTTGCTCATCTAGGTTTTGAAGCTGTTCAAATACTTCTTGCAGAGCTTGCTCAAATGATTCAGTACTATGTTCAGGCGCTATTTTCCCTTCAATAGATATGGCGCCAGGGTCGTGCATCCCCCATGAAAAAGCAGTAACCCTCGGTGATACCTGCTTCTCAATCATCATGTGTTGATAGAGAAGAGAACTTTTTCCATTGGCTAAAATATCTGTAATGATATCAGCGATATAATAGGCTCTCTCTGTATGAGCAGGAATATGAAACATTTTATATACAGCTGTAAGGGGAACATTTCCCTTGACAGTTTTGACTTTTGGTGCTGTCTGGGGTTCCTCTTGCGGGATAGTATGTTTCTTAAGCTGACGTTGGGGAATAGAGCCAAACCATTTTTCCGCTAACTGATATACTTCGTCTGGTTTTACATCTCCCAGTACTACCATTGTTGCATTATTAGGAGCATAGTATCCATAGAAGAAAGACTTGACATCTGCTAATGTAGCTGCTTCTATATGTGAGATATCTTTACCTATTGTCGGCCATTTATATGGATGGCGTTGAAAATGTAAGTCTCTCAAAGTGATATAAGCATCTCCATACGGTTGATTGAGATACCGTTGCTTAAACTCTTCTATCACCACACTTTTCTGAATAGCTAGCTTTTCTTCGGAAAAATCCAATTCCAGCATTCGGTCTGATTCTAGCCAAAATCCCGTTTCCAACTGGTTAGCTGGTAAACTGATGTAATAGTTTGTGATATCTGAATTAGTGAAAGCATTACTTTGGCCGCCTACACGTTGAAGTGCTTCGTCATAATGCTCAATGTGTTTGCTTCCTTCAAACATGAGATGTTCGAAGAGATGAGCAAAACCAGTCCTGGATTCCTCTTCATCCTTAGACCCTACACGATATACTATATCTACAACCACTTTGGGAATAGAATGATCTTCATGTACAATAATCTTGAGACCATTTTCCAGTGTGTAAGTGTCAAATTTCAATTGCATAAATGCCTGTAAATTTCTGAAAATGTTGAGTAAAATACATAGTGCTATTCAATAAACAAACTATAATTGTACTTAGCACCCAATGAAATATTGAATGCCTTGAATAGCATTAAATAAGACGGGAAATTGGATAAGTTTTACACCTATAAAACCTTGTAGATATGCACAATTTAGACAAATAAAAACACCAGATCAGTACAAGACTCACCTGGCGTACTTGATATATTTTATGCTAATCTTCTTTTCGCGTAACGATGATATCAAGCTCGGCCTTTACCTCCTTATGAAGGTGTACCAGTGCTTTGTAATCACCAGTCTCTCTGATATCTTCAATGGTGATAGACTTTCTATCTATATCAAAACCTTTATCCTTCAACTTATTGGCTATTTGTATTGAGGTTACTGAACCGAATAATTTACCGTCTGTACCTGCAAGGGTTTCAATATCTATATTGATACCAGCCAACTGATTAGCCAATTCCTCTGCCTGTTGCTTAACGTGCTCTTGCTTGTGCGAAGCCTGCCTTTTCTTTTCTTCTAACGCTTTCTTATTAGAAGAAGTGGCCATCACCGCAAGCCCCTGTGGAATAAGATAATTACGAGCATATCCTGGCTTTACTTTTACTACATCATCCTTATCCCCCAGATTTCTGATGGGTTGTGTTAATATAACTTCCATATCTTTTACTTCAATTCATCAGTTACAAATGGTAGCAATGCAATGTGTCTGGCACGCTTTATAGCGACGGAAAGGCGACGCTGATATTTGAGGCTAGTACCTGTAATGCGACGTGGAAGAATCTTTCCCTGTTCATTGACAAATTTCAACAAGAAATCTGGATCTTTATAGTCAATATATTTAATTCCGCTCTTCTTGAAACGACAATATTTTTTTTGTACCGTTTGAGTTTTTATTTTGTTGACCGCCGTGGGCCCAATAACTGGCTCTTTTCCTCTTGCCATGTTTTTGATGTGTTAAGATGTTAATGAAAGACCTGACTACTACTTTTTGTTGAGTTCCTTGCGCATACCAAAACCTTGTTCGCGACGCTTATTGTTGTATTCCAATGCGTGCCTATCAAGTTTGACAGTCAAATAGCGAAGGATCGATTCATTGAATCGATAGTTTTGCTCAAGCTCAAGAACAAATTCCGGATGTGCCCGGAATTCAATGTAGGCATAGTAACCATTGGTCTTTTTTCTGATGGGATAGGCTAATTTGCGCATTCCCCATTGCTCAATGTTGTGGACCTTACCTTCATTGTCTTTGATCATTTGAACATAGCTGCTGACTGCCTCCTTGTATTCACCCTCTGACAGTTCGGGATTGAGGATGAATGTTGTTTCGTACTCGTTTTGAGTTCTAATCTGTTTTATGTCCATTCTAAATAAATATAGGGTTGCAAAGATAAGACTTTTTTTAAAAAATATGCTCCATTTTGTAGCATTTTTTAGAGAAAAATATGGGAAAAGTAGTAAAACTCGCTATATTTGCATGCACAAAAATGAAAGGAACGCTGTTATCATATCATCTACTGGTGCTATTTATTGGAGGGGTAGTAATGTTATCACTCTCTAAAATAAATAAGCACAACTTCTATCACCATTATTTCAGAGTGATTCAGGAGGTAGAAATGCGTAACTCTCATTTTTTACTTAAAGTAGTTACCATTACCTCCCGGTACTTAGCCTCTTCTATACAACAGTTTCTTATTGCCACGGGGTTGATGCAACCAGTGAGATGTGCCCTTCAGGAAAAGGGTGTTGACTATTTACAATTTACCATTCCATTGAATCAGAAAGCCATCCGGTTCAATAAGGGACTTTCTCCCAGAGCCCCCTAGTTTTCTTTCTCTTACAAATTTTTCGACTATCAATACCTTGTATAGATATATAAGAGTTTACAAATGATGTGAATAGCAGTTTGATGAAATATCAATAGCATTGCTTAACACTTGTAGACATGAAAGTCCTTACATGTATTATTTAATTACACCTATTTACTGATGCTTAATTCTTGAAATAATAAATCATGAGAAATAAAAATACTGTAATTGCCCTTTTAATTGTGTTTGTGGGCATTTGCGCATATAATTTGTACTGGACATACGTTCAGTTTAGTATGGATCGCGAAATGACAAGACTAGAGGATCGTGTTGCTGAGAGCGATAGTACTGCTTACGAAGAGTTATCCGCGAGATTAGAAGATGGTTCTTACCAACAGACGTATCAAAAAGCAATTGATAATTCATTTACCCTGGGTCTAGACCTTCAAGGTGGAATGTTTGTAACACTGGAAGTGGGAATTGATGATGTCATCGAACAGCTGGCTGGAAATAATGCCAGCGATACATCATTTCAGCAAGCATTGGCATGTGCCAATGAGCGTCAGCAGACTGCTCAGGAGAATTTTGTCCCCCTGTTTGTACAGTGTTTTGATGAAATCGCCCCAAATAAGAGCCTGGGGGCCATTTTTGCAAGTCCAGAGCGTCAAATCAGTATCAGTACACCCGACAACGAGGTCATCCAGATGCTAAATGATGAAGCAGAATCTGCGATATCGCGTACGTTTAACATTATACGTACCCGTATTGACCAGTTTGGAGTGGCATCTCCCAATATGCAGCTTCAGGAGGGAACAGGACGTATCCTGTTGGAGCTACCTGGAGTGAAAGAACCAGAGAGGGTGAGACGATTATTAAGGAGCACTGCCAAGCTGGAATTCTGGACCACACATAGTAGAATAGATGCTTACGGAGTGCTATATCAGGCAAATGAGAAATTAAAAGCGATCATGGGGATCGTTGATGAGGATACAGTGGCTACTGATTCAATGAATGTTGTAGCAACAGGAGATTCATTAGGCAATGATTCGACCCTGTTGGCAAGTGCTGATTCCGCTGCAGAAGATACCAATAGCTTTACCTCTTTTACCGAAGATGATGGTGAATTAAATCCCAATGATTTGTCCGAAGCTGAATTGGATGAGCAATTAGAGGAATTTAAGAGAAACAACCCCCTGTTTGCAGTATTAAGGGTATTTGATGCTTCCCAGATCCAGGCAGGTGACACGTATCCAGTCGTAGGACAATCTCTTGAAACGGACACCGCCAAGGTAAATGAGTATCTCAACATGGAGGAAATACAGGTCTTGATTCCCGATGACATGAGATTTTCCTGGAATTACAAAGCACGTGATGGTGAAGAAAAAGTGTTTGATCTTATTGCCTTGAAAAATAATGTGCTGGGAGGGGATAAAATCAGTAATGCAGATCAGGACTTTGATGAGCGAGGCAGGGCTGAGGTGAGCATGTCTATGAATGTGGAAGGAAGTAAAGACTGGGCTTCCATCACTGAAAATAATGTAGGTAGACACGTAGCAATTGTCCTTGACAACTATGTATATTCTTCTCCTGTAGTGCAAGGTAGAATTCCCAACGGGCAGTCTTCTATCGCAGGAAATTTTACGGTTGAAGAAGCAAAAGACCTCGCAAATGTATTGAAAGCAGGACAGCTTCCTGTACCAGCGAGAATTGAGGGAGAAGATGTGGTAGGTCCTACTTTAGGGGTAGAGAATATTAATAGTGGATGGCGTTCTTTTATCATAGCCTTCATTATTACATTGATTTTCATGGCCTTTTATTATGCTAGAGCGGGTCTTGTTGCTAATGTAGCGTTGGTTGCCAACCTCATATTTATTCTGGGATGTTCTGCAGCGTTTACGATTGTACTGACCTTACCGGGTATAGCAGCGGTTGTATTGACTGTAGGTATGGCGGTAGATGCAAATGTATTGATCTTTGAGCGTATACGAGAAGAAATGGCCAAGGGTAAAACGCTAAAGGCCAGCATCAAATCGGGTTTTAGTAATGCATTTTCATCGGTAATGGACGCCAACATTACTACCTTCCTCACAGGTGTGGTGCTATATGTATTTGGAGTAGGGCCAGTGAGAGGTTTTGCCGTTTCTTTGATGATAGGTATTGTTACTTCACTGATTTCTGCATTGATCATCACTCGCCTTATCCTCGACTACTATGCTAACAAAGGGAAAGATTCAATTGCATTCGGATATCCTTTTACCACGGGATTGTTTGATCAAATTAAGTTATATATGGTCGAGCGTAGAAAGACGTTTTACATCGTCTCGGGTTCTCTCATATTACTCTTTTTGGTCAGTTTTGGTACACTGGGATTCAAAACTGGCGTGGACTTCAAAGGTGGTAGACAATTTGTAGTGGAGTTTAAAGAACAAGGTGCAGATACACCATCTCCTCTTGCTAGCCAGGATATCGAGCAGATACGACAAGATCTTACCGAAACTTTTGAAAATAATGCTCCTGTGATCAAAACTCTTAGCTCCGATCACCAATTGATGATTACCTCGAGTTATCGTGTCAACGATCGGGATGCAACAGAAGATGTTCAGAATCAATTGATGGAAGGTCTTAACAAGAATTTTTCTGGATTAGACAAAGTGGTAATCAGTTCTACGGATGTGGGACCGACAGTAGCCAGCGACATACGTCAGGCAGCTATTTTCTCCGTTGTATTCTCCTTACTGATAATTTTCTTATACATTCTTATTCGATTCCGTAAGTGGCAATACAGTTTAGGCGCTATAGCGGCTATTTTTCACGACGTGATCATCGTACTAGGGGTGTTTTCTATTTTAGGTCAATTTGATCTCCCCTTCAATGTGGAAATTAATCAAGCTTTTATCGCAGCACTACTGACCATTATAGGTTACTCTATCAATGATACTGTGGTAGTATTTGACCGTATCAGGGAAAATCTGGGTGAAATGAAATCAAGCTCGTTACAGGAAGTATATAATGTATCCATTGATCAAACGATCAGTCGTACATTGATCACCTCTGTCACTACTTTCCTTACTGCGACGATCTTATTCTTTTTTGGAGGAGATGTGATCAAAGGATTTATATTTGCGATCATTATAGGTATCATAGTAGGTACGTATTCCTCTATATTTGTCGCCAGCCCGATCTCACTGGACTTGTTGAGCAGAGAAAAAGCAGCTGAGCTTGAGAAAGCATAATTAAGTAAATCGACACATTTAAATAATAGTTTTATTCTAAGAAAATGTGCTTTATTAAGCATAAGTAACAATCTTAAAAGTATAAACTATACATAAAAATGTCTTACTACTTAGTATATCATTTGATATTAATATTGGAAAAAATTAACGAGAGGCTGTCTCAAAAGTTATTTATTACGAAGTTTCGTTAAAAATGTCTTAAATA
>CAZZEC010000160.1:9190-12444 GCA_964652565.1 uncultured Bacteroidia bacterium | reverse complement strand
CAGGGCAAACGCACTAAAATCATTAACAGCTGCTAGTCAGTAGCTCAAGTTGATTCAATATATAAATATTTTAATCGTAATTAACTAACAATGAATTATGTATAAAATTTAGTGCGTTTGCCCTGACAGATCATCCTTATTTTGAAAGATTTACTAATATTTTACTAACTTAATCCACTTTTACTGATCTAGCATATCATACATTTTAATGCTACCAAACTATATTATGCTCATTATTGTAGTGATCCTCGCTCTTGGAGCTATTGCTACTGGAATTTTAAGAAATAAGCGTTTTCGAAAGAAACAGAATATTTACCATCAATTTACCGCTAGAAATCATTTGAAGCTTGCCTTTAGAAATCCCAAAAATTTTACAATATATGGCGAATACAGAGGATTTTCTATAAGGGTTGAACCCAACAGAGAGTTAAAACAAAATGGGAATTCTTCAGATGGTGTGATCTTTCAATTACCTCTGGTGAATCCGAATCTTAAGGCAATCCGAATCGTGAAAAAAAATAATAAGTATCCCTGGATACAGGGTCTTTTTCCTATTGATCAAGTTGTAGCAGTTAAAAATACGTTGGGAGATGAGGTCATCATTCAGACTAATGATATGTTATTTAGTAGTTTTTTATTGTCTGAAGATCTCTTAATAGATATGGGAGTACTTTTCACCAAATTGGATGCGGGAATCATTTTTATTCACAATGACGTATTGGGGTGTATCATTCCTCATTATATTTATGAAAATAATATGGAAGAAGTATGGCAGCGTGTAATGGATATTCTTTGCGATATCAAAGAAGAGTTAATAATGAAATGACGCTAAAATACTAGGTAGGTATTCCTCCAAAATTAATATTCAGTTTTTTCTGGTACTTTTCCACTATTTTAAGTACTTCTTTTAACGTTACTCTTTCTATCTTACTCATTGATTTAATATCAAGTATATTATCAGGGGTTTCGTTTGCCAAAATTAATTGGGTTTGATGTACTAACCTCAATCGCATCAGATAGTAGTATGCCTGATATACTTCGTGAAACTCTGAATCAATCAACACCCCTACTTCTAACAGTTTCTTAAGCCTTTCTCCAGTATTGGTTTGTGATATGTGATAGTATAATGAATAAATGCGCGCGAAATCTACAATTGGCAACATTCCATATTTAATATTAATTCCCTTTTTATCATTTTCAAATGAAGTAGCCTGTATGTTTCCAAAAAAGGAGAGCGGAGCTTTTATTTCCAGTGAAACCTTGGAAAGCTGAGAAAAAAAGAACTGGGAATGTGAACTTAACTGATCAAAAATATGGTTTTTTAGTTTATCTAATAATTTCGAGTCGCCATATATAGTTCTACAATCGAAAAATGTAATAGAATGTACCACGTGTTCTGGATGAGGATGTTGAATCCAGGAATCATATGTTTCCTTCCATTTTTCCAGTGGTTGTGTCCATTGACTATTCCCTGCCATCAGATCTCCCTCACAAAATGGAAAGCCTATAATATCTAAGCCTTTGTTTACGATTTTACCCAATCGAACAAAATAATGCTGTACTTCTTCTACTTGGTCTGGTGGTACATCCTCAAAGATAATTGCATTGTCTTGATCTGTTATTAGTGTTTGTTCCCTTCTCCCTTCGCTTCCCAGCGCCATGAACACAAAATTGGCTGGCGGTATTCCGAGTTCATGTATCGCTTTTTTAATCAGGTTATATGTTATTGCGTCTGAGGTAGCACTGACAATCTGATTGACAATTTCTGGTTTAGTCCCCCTGTCTAACAGATTTTTAATCATTCCAGGAACTGTCTCCCATTTTTTTCTCAACTGGTCAATACTGCGATCTCGCATGAGACTATTTACAAATAGGAAAGGAGATTTCGCCTGAGCATACAGGAGCTTATCTAATGATATAATGCCTTTTACTTCACCATCATCCTCAACGATCAAAAACGGAAGATCTTCCTTAAACATTTTTAAGATGGCTTCATAACTATATGCTTCGCTGGATATAGTTGGAATAGGATTAAACATAATATTATGTGCCTGTACATCTGGACTATAGCCTTTAGCTACCACTCTTTGTATAATCTGCTTTTCAGTGATGATTCCCTGGTACTGCCCATCATGCCCTTTTACAATTGCATATCCTGAGCTATAATACGTCATTATTTTGGCAACTTCCTCAATACTGCTTACAGGTGCGCAGGTGTGAATCTCCAGGTCATAAGATTCACTTACTTGCTGCGTAAATGTGTAATCTGAGCTTTCAAATATAGCAGGTACTTCGGGCTTTCTCAATAAATATGAAGCATACCCATGGCTGAGCATTCTTTTACCGAACTGCTGAGTAAAAAAGTCAGCAAAATCTTCATGCTGTTGACAAAGTGATAAAAATACCGACTCGGGAATTGTATATAAGATGGTGGGATATAGCGTCTTTACCGTACGTATGGCTCTATGGTTGTTCAACATAATAGAAATAGCTCCAAAAGTATCCCCAGGACCAAAAGTTTCTTCATACTCCTTACCTCCAATTCGGTTAACAAAATATTTACATACCTCCCCTTGATAAATGATAGATAATTCTTGAATTCGGGAGCGTCCTTGTTGGTAAATAATCACATCTGCATCAAAATTTCTTCGGATCATAGAATCCGTCAATTCAGCTAATACTGAGGAGGGCAATATGTCAAAGGGTTTAACCTGACGTAAAAAAGCGTACAAATTCATGACGTGCTATTATTCTACAGGTTGTTTAACTTCTTCAGGATATTCAAGCCTGGCATGATACATACTCAATAGCTGCTTGTAAATTACGCCTCGGATATCTGATATTTCTCTAAATGTCAAATTGGAATTACTTAATTGCCCATCACTTATTTTATAATCAATGATGTTATTGACCAAACTTTTGATATCATCAGGCGTAGGCTTTTTCATCGCTCGAGAAGCTGCCTCGATGGAATCTGCTATCATCAATACAGCTGTTTCCTTAGTAGAAGGAAGTGGCCCTTTATATCTGAAACATCCCTCTTCTTCATCCTCACAACCATTTTCCTTCAAATACATTCTATAGAAATACTCGACTCGGGTTTTACCGTGATGTGTTCTAATAAAATCAATGATTTCATTGGGTAATCTATATTTATACGCTAACTCTACCCCTTCCTCAACATGACCAATAATAATCTCAGCACTTTGCTTATGTTCAATCTGTTCATGAGGGCTTATCTTATCTGAAGGCAT
>CAZZEC010000160.1:4276-9090 GCA_964652565.1 uncultured Bacteroidia bacterium | reverse complement strand
ACGTTGATTCCAAAAAGGATCAAGTTGCTGTATTCAATGGACTGAATATCACTCTTGCTAAAGAAATTAAATGCTAAATAAGAAATGATATAGGCGATCAAGGTGTATCCCAGGGTAAAGAAAAATGTTTTCCGCTTTCTCAGTCTGCGAAGATTATACACTGCAATTGATCCAGCTATGATTTGTACAAACGCAAATTCCAAAGATTGCTGGACGAGCATGGCACCAAATAAAGCCAATAAAATATTACAAAGGAATCCCGTTCTTGGATCAAAAAAATTACTGATAAATATAGCTAAAATACTTGCAGGAGCTACATATATATATGCCAGATTAAGATTCGACCCAAAGGTATCATTTACTCTTAATGCAAAGTCTGTAATCTTAGAGGCTAATACCATACCTCCCACAGATAATAAAAAGAGTGTAAGAATTAGTGCCAGTTTTTTATTGTTGTAATAGATTTGCGTGCGATTAGCCCCTAAATAAAGCATCAACAAAGAAGTAATAAGTGCTATGACCAATAATTCACTAAAGAAAATCCCCCCACGACTTTTATTGTCCAATCGCTTTTTCAGTTCTAATTGAAGTGATCTTAATACTTTATCTGTCTCAGGACTTACGACATCACCTCTTCGAATAATAATACTATTTTTAGCTATTTTACCTCTTACGGGCAATACCATAGCCAAGAGTCTATCCCTTTCTGCTTCAGTTAGCGTTTTACTCTCTTTTATATTGGGTTCTATTTGTGAAAGGATCAATTCTCTAACCAAAATTTGTAATTCTTCTCTTAATGAGAATGTAAGGGCATCAACTTGATCTATGAGTGTTTCCTTTGTAATAAATGATTCTGCCAGATATACTCGTTCATAGGTTGGAGTTACTCTCAATGAAATATATGCACTTGTCGAATCAGAAATGGTATAATCAATATATCCAACCTGATAAATGGAATCAACTATGTTCAATATGAGTTGATTGAATTGATTGGGTTTTCTCAATAATTCAATTTGCTGAAGCTCATCTGCTTCAAAACTGTATTTTTCCTGAAAATATACTCGATTGAGTTCATTGATCCTCGAAGTATCACTCTCTGATAATGCAGTTCTGTATTGATTAATACTCTCCTGAAGTACCGCTACCTCTGCTACAATTCTGGACCTACTGGAATATTCTTTTAAGGTATCTCTTACAAAAATCGGTACCATCCCCTGTATGACTTTTTCCCTTTCGCTGCTTATCGTATCGGGATGTTTATACACAGAAAAGTTGAAAGGAGCTACCAGTGTTGCTTCTCTCCAAGGTTCTCCGACTGCATATTGAAAATGTGGTGCATATGATCTTGACAACATAACTGTCATCAAAATAGTAAATCCTACAATAAGCCCGATCCTGCCGAGATAACTACTGTTTCTCAGTTTACGATGGTAAAATATTTTTAATAAGCGTTTCATTCGTCCTCCTCGCTTCTTACCCATGCGATTTACTTTTTTAATTTGAAAAAATAAAGTTTTATTCGTTGCTTATAACCAAATACTCCGGGCATATGCACTAAAAACTTTAATTGCTGCTTATTTACAGCTTAATATGATCCACTATTTAGATATCTTACTTATAATTAACTAATAATGAATTTTATATAAAAATTAGTGCGACCGCCCAGTAAATACACCTTTACACAACCAATTATGCGAATATTTATTTTATCTTTCCTTATACTAGGGTTTTCTTTTCAGGGTTTTTGCCAAATGGAAAAATCAAATGAAATTGAAAAAGTAATCCATACATTATTTGATGGCATGAGAAAGGGTGATAGTACGATGTTGAAATCCGTTTTTCATCCTGATGCCCAGATGTCAAGCTCCTTCACAGATAAAGAAGGACTACCTGCTGTAAGGAAAGGTTCAGCTAATATGTTTATACAGCGGGCAGGTGTTCCTCACGAAACAGTTTGGGATGAAAGGATCAGCGACTTATCTGTTCAAATTGAAGATAATCTCGCTGTTGCCTGGATGCAATATGCCTTTTATTTGGGAGATCAGTTTAGCCATTGTGGGGTAAATATCATGAATTTGGTAAATACACCTGAGGGCTGGAAAATATATTATTTGATCGATACAAGAAAAACCCAAGACTGCGAAGGTTACGGAGAATAATGTATCAGCAATACTTACTCATTTACCTACTAAAGAAACGACCGAGCCTAATGAAAAATCTACACTTATGTTTGTTGCTATATGCAGCATCTATCATTCATGTTTATTCTCAACCATTTATAACAACCCAAGCGCCTAAAAGTCTTTCTTTTTATCTTCCAGCATACGATTATAATCCGTCTATTCCTACTCCACAGTCAGTTTTAGGGTATGAAGTAGGTGAATGGCACGTCAGCCATGATCAGCTGTTAACATATATGTATGCAATTGCACAAGCCAGTGATCGCGCTCAACTCGTAAAAATTGGCGCTTCCTATGAAGGTAGACCCGTCGTACAATTGATTTTCACTTCAAAAGAAAATCATGATAGATTAGATGAAATCAGACGTGATCACGTCATGCTCTCTGATCCTCAGAATTCTTCTTCATTGAATATTGAAGAAGTAAAGCCTGTTGTATGGATGGGTTACAGTATCCATGGTAATGAACCTAGTGGTTCCAACGCATCTCTTCTGGCAGCCTATCATTTGGCAGCATGCCAAGACCCTTCTGTAACACAGATATTGGATGATATGGTGATTTTATTGGATCCCTGTTACAATCCTGATGGTATGCACCGTTTTTCAACTTGGGCTAATATGCATAGGGGGATTAATTTATTAGTTACAGATCCCAATAATCGCGAATTCAATGAAGTTTGGCCTGGTGGAAGAACTAATCACTTTTGGTTTGATCTAAACAGGGACTGGCTAACCGTTCAGCACCCGGAATCCCAGGCCAGGATAAAACAATTCCACACGTGGAAGCCTAATTTTCTTACAGATCACCACGAAATGGGAACCAACAGTACATTCTTTTTTCAACCGGGAATTCCCTCAAGAAATTACCCGCTTACCCCGGAAAAAGTGTATGATCTTACCTATAAAATGGCAGACTATCACGCTCAATATCTGGATAGTATAGGGTCATTATATTATGCTGAAGAAGGATATGATGATTTTTTCATTGGTAAGGGTTCAGCATATCCCGACATCAATGGTTGTGTAGGTATCCTCTTTGAGCAGGCATCTTCCAGGGGTCATGCCCAACAAAGCGACCATGGAGTGTTAACGTTCCCTTTTACCATCCGCAATCAATTTACAACTACACTGTCTACGCTTGCAGGTACCCATGCCTTACGCAAAGAATTTCTTCAACATCAAAGCGCATTTTATACAGATGCATTAGCAGAAGCCAACCAGGATGTAAATGCCGCCTACGTATTCACTTGTCCTGAAGATCCTTCCAGAAGTACCGAATTCTTAAGAATTCTCCTTTCTCACGATATTCAGGTATATAACCTAAATAATGACCTCATGCTTAATGGTGCAGAATATACATCTGAAAATAGCTATGTTATTCCCCTCAGACAACCTCAATATAGATTGGTTAAAGGTATCTTTGATCGTCGAACTACCTTTAATGATAGTCTATTCTATGATGTATCTGCATGGACTGTCCCATTAGCATTAAATGTGGAATACGAAGCTTTAGGTTCTGGTAATTATAATTCCTCATTACTTGGAGAACCCATCACAGATTGGGAGCCAGTAGAAGGTTCTGTAATGGGTGGACAAAGCGAATACGCATATATTTTCAAATGGGATGGATATTATGCTCCCAAAGCGCTGTATGAAATTCAACACCGTGGAATTCGTACCAAGGTCTCTACCCGTATGTTTACTTCTGTAAATGGGGTTGAATTTTCCTATGGAAGTATTTTAATTCCTGTAGTTGGACAAGATCTAGCCCCTGAAGATCTGTATCAGCTCATGAACAAGGTCGCCAGAGAAAATGGGATCACCATATATACAGTACCATCTGGTCTCAATACAAATGGTATAGATTTAGGAAGCAGAAATTTCGAGCCTTTGGAAAAGCCAAAGATCCTGATGATTGTAGGAGAAGGAGTATCTGGCTACGATGCAGGAGAGGTATGGCACCTACTGGATCAACGATATCACATTCCTGTAACCATGGTAGGCGCTTCGGATTTTTCACGTGTAAAACTAGCTGATTACAACACCCTGGTACTTGTAAACGGCAATTATCAAATAAGTGATAATCAGCTTAATAATTTACGGACCTGGGTTCGAGGAGGAGGAAATATTGTCGCTATGCGTGGAGCTCTTAGGTGGTTGAGTGCTAATAATTTAGGTAATGTCAAATTCAAGGCTTCTCCTGGTGTAAAATACGACTCTACCAAAATGTATCCCTTTGATAATCGTAGCAATGTCAGAGGCGCACAAGAGATTGGAGGTTCAATTTTTGAAGTACAGCTCGACCTATCTCATCCCATCGCATTTGGGTATCACAAAGACAGATTAAGCGTATTTCGAAATACAGAACTTTTCCTGGAACCGTCATCAAACCCTTATCTCAACCCTGTAAAGTATACAAAAGATCCATTATTGGCGGGTTATATCAGTCCACAAAATCTTTCTACGCTTTCAGGTAGCGCTGCGGTACAGGTCTCCAGCTTAGGCAGAGGAAATATCATCATGTTGGTAGACAATCCCAATTTTAGAGCATTCTGGTGGGGAACAAATAAATTGTTCGCCAATAGCATTTTCTTCGGAAGTGTGATGTAGTTGAATTAGACGACGGACCACAGAC
>CAZZEC010000160.1:0-4176 GCA_964652565.1 uncultured Bacteroidia bacterium | reverse complement strand
TCGATAGTATCTTCACTCTGAAGTTTTTCAAACTTCGCCTGTAATTCTTTGTAGCGATCATATGCATCTTGACCAGGACGTTGATCAGCTCGCATGAGCATACTGTATAAGTAACCTACTTGATTGGATAGTTGGGGAGTCATGTATCTTCCCTCTTCTGTGTTCAGGGCAGAAAGCATTGTCTCTACTGTACTCAACTCTTCTTCTAATGCCTGCTTTTTAGGGGTAGAATAATCTTTTTTCAGTTCTTCTTTGATCGTCTCTTTACGTTGTTCGTATTTATATGTCATTTTCCTTACAGAACTGTATAAATCAACAACCTGAAGTAATAAGGTTTCCTGAGCTTTCATATCGTTAAGGCTTACATTATCCATTTTCAGTCTGGGATCACTCAAGATATTAACTGATTGCTCCATCACTTGTGTTCCAACGGTGAGCCTGGTTATATATGATCCAGGCAAAACCAAGGGTCCATAACTACCTCTCCTGCTTTCTTCCTCATGCCAGGCACCCTCATGACGCATGTCCCATTTCACCCGATGATGTCCTTTCTTAGTATTCAGAAATGTATTGGAACCTAAGGGCCTAAATCCAGTAGCCATGCTAACTTCTTGCTCTTCCGTAGAATCTTCTTTAGGGGTTGAACTTGAAAAAGATCTGATTACCTGATCATTGGTATCGAGAATGTCCAGTGTAATTACTTCTTCGATGTCCTCTGTCAGAAAATAATCAATATATACACCAGGTGTTGGGTAATAAGGTATAGCATTCATAGAATTGCCCCTGATGTGCATTCTGTATCCCTCCCCTGGTTTATACAACTTATGTTCACTCAATTTAATAGCACCTTCTGTCTGATGTAAGGGACCTATATCATCCATGATCCAGAACCCTCTTCCCATAGTCGATAAAATCAGATCCTCTCTAAATAGTTTGATATCGGTGATGGGCGTAACAGGTAAATCTTGCTGAAATGCAAGCCAGTTTTTGCCATCATCATAGGAAATAAATAATCCAAACTCTGTCCCGGCATACAACAAGCCCTCCATATCAGGATCTTCACGGATAACCCTTGTAGGATAATTGTTGGGGATACCATTGGTTCCATCGGTTAATCTTTCCCAGGTTTTCCCATAGTCCACGGTTTTGTATATGTAAGGCTCCCAATCGCCTAATAAATATCTGTAAACCGCAATGTAGGCTTTTCCTTTTGTATGCGGTGATGCTTCTACTGTTTGCACTCTTCCGCCTGGAGGAAGATCTTGAGGGGTAACCATTTCCCAATCCTTACCTCCATTGATTGTAACGTGTACAGGTCCATCATTTGCTCCTACCCATATTACTCCTTGTTCGACTGAAGATTCCATGACTGCATAAATGGTACTGTAAAATTCTTCCCCGGTAATATCCCTAGTGATAGGCGTTCCTGAAATCACTTGAGTTTCTGGAGTGAAGGCTGTCAAATCGGGAGAGATGGTTTCCCAACTTCTTCCTTCATCTGTGGTCTTATGTAAATATTGAGAGGCGTGATAGACTATACCAGGGTTATGTGGTGATACATGTATGGGAGAGACGCGTTGGAATCGATACGATAGGTCTTTGGGATTGTGTCCATACATATTCGCTGCTCCCACATAGTATTGCTTTTCCTGACCAGTCAGTTTGTTGTACACCCCAAACCTACCCTTGCAATTGGCATATACAATATTGGGGTCTCCGGGCTTAGGGATTACAGGTCCTGTTTCGCAACCGCCGACTGCCATCCAGAAAGCAGTTGCACCTGAAATGGAATTATGAGGAGGCATACTCGGCACAGAAATCGTAGAATTGTCTTGCTGACCTGCATACAACCAGTATGGAAACTGATCGTCTACTGCTACTTGATAAAGCTCAGCAGTGGACTGATTCTGTTGGGTAGACCACGTCTTCATCCCATCTCTACTGATATTAGCTCCTCCATCATTAGATTGAATACATAGCAGTGTATCTTGAGGATTAATCCATATATCGTGGTTATCCCCGTGAGGAGTGGATTGTCTAGACCAGGTTTTTCCTGCATCATAGGACTTATAAAAGCCTGTTGAGTTGACATAGACTGCATCGGCATTTTGAGGATTTACATCTACATTTAGATAGTAAAAAGGACGATCTAGTAATTCTTTCTTCGTGCTCACTAATTCAAAGCTTTCTCCTCTATCATTGGAGCGGTAAAGTCCTCCTTCCCCTACGGGTGCCTCCACCAATGCGTACAATCTATCCGGGTCTGCGGGAGATACAGCAAGGTCTATTTTACCTATAATATCCTTAGGTAACCCCTCTTCTAATTGTGCCCATGTATCACCTCCATCTGTAGACTTGTATATCCCTCCATTTTCACCACCACTAATGATTGTCCACGGCTTCCTTTCAGCTCTCCATGCAGCAGCATAAATGGTCCGAGCATTATCAGGTGCAAATTCTATATCAACGATCCCCACTGTATCAGCGATATACAAAACTTTTTCCCATGTTTCACCTCCATCTAACGTACGATATACACCTCGTTCCTCATTGGGTGCGAATGCCTGCCCTATAGCCGCCACAAATACACGGTCCGGGCTGGAGGGGTCAATTTCTACTGCTCCTATTTGCCCCACTTCTTTTAATCCTACATGCTTCCAGGTCTTCCCTTGATCAGTCGATTTATACACCCCTTTTCCGGTAATGACATTACTACGCAATCCATCTGATCCCGTACCTACATATATGGTTTGAAGATCGGAAGGAGCTACTCTCATAGCCCCTATCGAAGGAGTATGGAAATATCCATCGGAAATGTTATTCCATGTCTGCCCATAATTAGTAGTCTTCCAAACTCCCCCTCCCGTACTTCCCATAAAGTACGTATCAGGCTGATCTGGGATACCCGTAACGGTGGTTACCCGACCTCCACGAGTAGGTCCTACATTTCTAAATGACAAGTCTTTGAAAAGGGTAAGCGTATCTTGAGCAATGAGGCCATTTGAAATAAAAAGTGACAGTATAACAGATAGTATGTATCTCTTCTGGTTCATAATCCGGTGTGTTGAGCTTAGTAATAACAGCTCATAATATAAGTAAATTTGTGGGGATATGGGCAAAGTCTCTCGGGATTGCTATTGGGTTTGAGGATGTGCAGCAAAGAAAAGTTAGACCACAGACGATGGACGGTTGTTAGACCACAGACGATGGACGGTTGTTAGACCACAGACGATGGACGACGGACCACAATTCAACAATATTGCAATTCAACAATATGTCAATCCAACAATTCCCCATTTCACAGTGTAAAGTATTGGAAGTATCACCTACTCCCCTCTCTCCAATATATCCCAGGTATGATCAGCCAGCATTTTTACCGTAGCAACATATTTTTCATAGGGAAAAGATCTTCCCCAGTCATCAGGAGAGACCAATGATAGTACCCACTTCTCATTTTTTTTCTGGTATAGATAGTAAACATGGCCTATCAATGGTTCAAACCCAGCATCTGCCTGATAAATCTGTTGTGAGATTTCAACTCTATCCTGCAACTGCTTGGCCTGCTGAGCAAGTAAATTAATTTGCTCCTTGATCTGATCCATTTGCATATTGGTCTGTTCTGACATGGCTGCCAGAGCTTTACCCTTTACCTTACCCTTGTCAATGGGTTTGATTTCAACTCCACCTACTGTATGTGCATAGGGTAAGTTGTGTGGATTTTCAGATATCTTATCCTTATCTATGGGGTTAATAATGTCCTGAGCAGGGTTTCCTTTCTCCTTTAACTTATCCTCTGTTTCTTTGGATGAATCATTCATATGCCTACAACGTGTGTTCTGTTTGTATAATAACTTTTCTTTATACTATATAATCGAAAAATACCTGAATATTGTTTTGTTTTACGCTCGTAAATGTAAAATCCACCTTCGATTTTGACTCGAAGTTAAGAAGAACTGACACGTATACTCAAAGAATATAAAAAAGTACATCTTGTTTTGGCCACTCACGTAAAGTATCCTAAATAGCACAATAATTAACAAAATCTATTTGCTAAAAATTAATTCACACAAAAACTATGAAAAGAGTTTATTTAACGATTCTAGCAATTTTTACCTTAGCAACTGTTTCCCAAGCTCAAGATATTAAATTCGGTATTAAAGGTGGATTGAATATCAA